>NZ_VPEU01000044.1:0-20241 GCF_013416975.1 Acinetobacter sp. YH18001
CTATTAGCGCAAGGCCCGAAGGTCCCCTGCTTTCTCCCGTAGGACGTATGCGGTATTAGCATCCCTTTCGAGATGTTGTCCCCCACTAATAGGCAGATTCCTAAGCATTACTCACCCGTCCGCCGCTAGGTTAGGTAGCAAGCTACCTTTCCCCGCTCGACTTGCATGTGTTAAGCCTGCCGCCAGCGTTCAATCTGAGCCATGATCAAACTCTTCAGTTTAAAATCAGTAGCACCTTAAAGGGTGCCAATCTTGGCTCATCAATTTTCTGACAAATATTTCTCAAATAAACTTCGAGTAATTTCTACCATCAATCAATGAAAATAATTTCGATCAATCAACCAGTAAAAATCCACACAAGTTGTTCTTCATAATCTCTTAATGATCTTTCTAACACCTCGTCAGTGCCAGAAGCTGGACTTCGATATACTTAACAACTCAGCAATCTGCTTCGTTCGTTTCCGTCTATCTCGTCGGTATGGGTGCATTCTAGAGGATTTCAGAATCATTGCAACCCCCTATTCACTATATTTTTCACGTATGTCTTTTTTTTCTACAAAAAATCCTAAAAAATCGCTTTTTTATCTAATTTTTAAGCGTTTTTATGCAATAAATGCACTAAACACATCATTTTATTTTTATAAGCCAAAATTTAATTAGACTTAAAAGCGATCAATATAATAGCTAGAGCAGTAATTTTTGCTGTTTATCCTTAAATAATGCTTTTTATCTCGTTCAACTCCCAGAAACAAAACCAAATCATGACATATTAGCGAAACCAACGATTCTTTCCCTTCGACTTGGTAGTTCATTCGCACTTTTTCAGTGAAACTTCTTATAAAAGCATATCGGTATCTTAGGCTATAAAGACGTTATTCAATGATTTTGGTGTTTGGGTATAAGGCCGCACAAGCTTGCTTATCTATATAGATATAGAGATAGAACATATCAGCAGGTTAATTCTATTCAGTTACTTTTCCTGCTTGCGCTGCCCAAGCCAGTATTGCATGACTTCTATAATTATGTCTTTTTTGCCCTGATAGTCTTCAGCAACAAAGAATAGTTTTGCACGTCGCGGTAAACGCTCTTCAATCAGGGAAAATAGATAGTAATTCGCAGCCAGATCAAGCTGCATAAATAAGTTATAGACAGGGATATAACGTTGCTGTTTTTGTTCGGCAGACTGATATTCAAATAAGAAACTTAAAATACAATCAATGTCTTCATCAAAAATATTTTCTGTTGGATAGCGATACATCGAACCCCCTCTGCTTTCTTTTTATATTGTGCTGTCTTTTGCGAACCAATATAGTCAGCCACCCTTTAGCTAGCAAAACAACACTTAATTAGAGGATGAATTCTAGGTGGAATGTCCTCCAAGAAAATAATACCTGCGGTTTTAAAGGTTCAGAATGAAATCGCTACAAATAAAAAAGGAAGAGATCTCTCCCAAAATCTCCTCCTTAGAATTGAATCTTTACCCGATCCATTATGTCATTATTATAGTTATTCACTTTAAAGCTTAAAAAAGAGTCTCTTGGGGAAGAGACCTTATAAATTGTGGAGTTGTCTTATTATCACCCTCTAGATGCTTTGAACCAATTCTCTAGATGAATAAATCCTATAGATAATAAACCCGAAAAGCAAGCAATTTGGGAAAATTTAACTCTTGTTTTTATAGGGTTTTTTTTGAAGTTGCTTATTTGCTTTATGAATATAGGACATCAATAAAAAAGCAGACCGAAGCCTGCTTTTATTTCAATAACTTATCAATTTTTTAATCGGTGAAAGTAACTTTCGCAATCGCTTTTTTGCTGGCCTGAACGATCAAGGTCAGATTTTCCTTAACCGAATAAGAACTATCTACAGTGTGCCAATCCACTTTCACCGCGCCACGACCTAAAGCATCTTTGGCTTGGGCCGCATTCTTGGTCAAACCTGCTTCACGTAAAATTGAAGTAATAAAGATTTCACCACCAAACTCACCACGTGAAATAGTCACTTCTGGCGTACCTTCCGGTAATTCACCCTCAGTAATGATATTACCTGCACCTTTATGTGCATGCGCAGCAGCGTCGCTTCCGTGGAAACGCTCAACCAGCTCCAGCGCAAGAATCTTTTTCACCTCTTGAGGATTACGGCCTTCAGCAATTTCTTTTAGCAACTGCTGAATTTCTTCAATTGATTTAAAGCTGAGCAGATCAAAATAACGCTCAATCAATGCATCCGGCATTGAAAGCACTTTTTGATACATCGCACCTGGCGCATCAAATACACCAATATAGTTGCCTAAAGATTTAGACATTTTATTCACGCCATCTAAACCTTCAAGAATAGGCACCGTAATACACACTTGTGCTTCCTGATCATAACGACCTTGTAGCGTACGCCCCATCAACAGGTTAAAGGTCTGGTCTGTACCGCCCAACTCTACGTCCGCTTCTAAAGCCACCGAATCATAACCTTGTACCAATGGATACAAGAATTCGTGAATCGCGATCGGCTGTTGACTGTTATAACGCTTGGTAAAGTCGTCACGCTCCAACATACGCGCCACAGTTTGCTGTGATGCCAATTGAATTAAATCAGCCGCGGTTTTTTGTGCAAACCATTCCGAGTTAAATACAACTTTGGTTTTGTTTGGATCAAGAATTTTAAACACTTGTTCTTGATAGGTTTTTGCATTTTCTAAAACTTGTTCACGTGATAATGGTGGACGTGTAGCACTTTTACCTGTTGGATCACCGATCATCGCCGTGTAGTCACCGATCAGGAAGAATACTTCGTGGCCCAAATCCTGAAATACTTTTAACTTGTTGATGAGAACCGTATGACCTAAGTGCAGGTCAGGCGCAGTTGGGTCAAAACCTGCTTTAATTTTTAATGGACGATTCTTTTTTAATTTCTTAAGAAGGTCTTCTTCAGAAATAATTTCATGGGTGCCTCGTTGAATGAGGGCAAGTTGTTCTTCAGCCGGCAGGAAATTTGACATCACAAAATCCAATACATCAGTTACTCAATTTGTGCGATATACTAACACTTTTTCAGCATATTGCAGGCTTAAGAATAACCATGACAGCGATCTATATTGGGGTAATGACCGGCACAAGCATGGATGGTGTCGATATTGTTGCTGCTTCTTTTGATCCTTTACAGCTTCATGCCACACTCACTTTGGCATTCGATCCTGACCTGCGGCATGAGCTGATGGCACTGACTTTGCCCGATGACAATGAAATTGACCGTATGGGCAAGGCCGATGTGGCCTTGGCAGAAATGATTGGTCATGGTATCAACCAACTGATTGAAAACAACCAGTTAGATAAATCTAAAATTAAAGCCATTGGCTCACATGGTCAGACCATCCGCCATCGCCCTGAGCATGGTTTTACCCTGCAAATTGGTGACCCCAATATTATTACCGAAATCACCCAGATTCCGGTGATTTCAGATTTCCGTCGTCGTGATTTGGCGGCTGGCGGTCAAGGCGCACCATTGGTGCCGGCCTTTCATCAGGATATTTTCCAGCATGACAGCATTCACCGGGTGATTTTAAATCTGGGCGGGATTGCTAATGTCAGCCTGTTACCTGCCGGAAAGCCTGATGATGTTTATGGCTTTGATACAGGGCCGGCCAACATTCTGATGGATGCCTGGTGCGCGCGTTATACCGGCCAGCCTTATGATGAAAATGGCAATTGGGCCGCTTATGGTACGCCGATTCGCAGCCTGCTGGATCGTTTACAGTCACACGAATTTTTCTCTAAAGAACCGCCTAAAAGTACCGGCCGTGAAGACTTTAACCTGGAATGGCTGGATGAACAGATTGCCGACTGGCGCAATGACCTGCAATACGATGAACTGGAAGATACCCCGGAAAATGTGCAGGCGACCTTATTAAAGCTCACCACCCGTGCCATTAAAAAAGCCATTTATCGTTCTGGCATGGATACTGGACAAGTTTTCGTGTGTGGTGGTGGCGCTTATAATTCTTATTTACTTGAGCAACTGCGCTGGCGCTTACGCAAACATGAATGGAGCATACAAACCACGGCTGATTTGGGCCTCAGTCCGACCTGGGTAGAAGCCACCGCCTTTGCCTGGCTGGCGATGCGTTTTATCAAGCAACTCAATGGCAACCTGCCAGCGGTGACCGGTGCTTTAGGCTACCGTGTTCTGGGAACCATTACTGCTATTTAAACCCGACCAGAGCAATCTAAAGTTATAAAAAAAGGTCTGCATTTATACAGACCTTTTTCATTTTCAATCTTACTTATTGCATCATCAGTTTGGCATTTTCATTACGGAACGCACGCAGAATCTGCTGGCCGGCGCGGCCGGTCGGACTCAAGCCTAAACGCTGCTGTTCCTGACGAATCGCCTGACGGGTTTTATCACCGATCAGACCATCCACCGCACCAATGTCATAGCCACGATTTAGTAAAAATTGCTGAATCTCGCGACGTTCTGAACGCGAAGTACCCGCGTCATCGGTTGGCCAAGATGTGCTGAAGCTCCCTTTACCCTGTAAACGATCAGATAAATGCGCAATCGCCAAGGCATAACTTTCTGCTGCATTATAGCTATAAATGGCATCAAAGTTTCTAAAGACCAGGAACACCGGGCCATTCGGGCCGGCAGGCGCAAGCAAGCCAGCTTGAGAAGACGCTGATAAATTCCCTTGAATTAAAGGGGAACCATCGGCACGCACTACACCACGGCTAATCCAGCTATTCAGTGATTTTTTATTGCGACGGCCTTCATTTGAGATTGACATGCCTTGCGGGATTTTTACTTCAAAACCCCAAGGCTGTCCGGTCTGCCAACCACGCTTGCTTAAAAAGTTGGCGGTTGATGCCAAAGCATCCGGAATACTACTGACCAGATCACGGCGGCCATCGCCATCAAAATCGACCGCAAGCTCATCATAGGTCGATGGCATAAACTGGGTATGACCAAAAGCTCCAGCCCATGAACCTTTCAGCTGATCCTCTCGTACATCACCGCGCTGTAACAGTTTCATCGTGGTAAAAAACTCACCACGGAAATAACTCTGGCGTCGCCCTTCACAGCTCAATGTTCCCAGAGCCTGCAATAAAGGATAGCGACCGGAAATATCACCAAAATTACTTTCTACACCCCATACCGCGACAATCGTTTCTGCAGGCACGCCATAGGCTGCGGAAACACGATTTAAGACTTCGCGATGTTGCTGTAATTTTTGCCGGCCGAGCTGAACCCGCTCTTCATCGACCAAACCAGACAAATAGTCCCAAATCGGGGTAGAAAATTCCGGTTGATAGTTTAAACGTTCAATTACGGAATAATCAGGCGTTAAATTTTGCGTATAACGGTCATAGCTGCCTGCACTAACACCTTTTGCTACAGCCTGACTACGTAAATTCGCCAAACAGTTTTGAAAATTATTCTGGGCAGGGAAATTTGACGGGCTGCTGGCCGCTGAAGGCAAAGTAGTCGTGTCGACACGCTGACCATTAATAATCAGCTCGGCATTTGCCTGAGAAACAGCCAAGAATAAAGAACCAACCACAAGCGCAAAACGTTGCATAAGACCCTTGAATATTTAGATTTTGAATTATGTTCTTAACATAGCAGCTCAATCTAAAAATTAAAGCTCAAATAGGTAAATTTAAATTCATAATTTCTGCACTTTTGAATTCATTTTGTAGTTTTAAATTTAAATAACTTATCCACAACTTGTTTTTAAATTCAAAAAGCAGCGGTGCTGTTTGAATTTAAATTTAAAATCTAGGAAACAACCTTTAAATTCAAAACCTTCTTTGTGGATAACTTAGTATAAACAGGATTAATCAGATATTTATCAAGGTCTTGTTTTGTGAATTAAAAAACAGGGTGACTTGGTTTATTTTTAAATTTAAAACTTTGAATTCAAAGTAGCGGTTTGAATTTAAATTCATATTTTGAATTCATTTAAACTTTAAATTCAAAGTATTTCTCTGTGGTCTGTGAATCTTCATTTAGACTCTTTTATGTATACGCAATTGTTTATTTTACAATCAATTGAAAAATATTATGATCCGATAAATGGCAGGCATTTTCGAAGAGGCGCAATCATGCCTGAATCTGGAGAAATAAAAAAGCGACCACCGAAGTGATCGCTTTTTTTATCAGCAAGATAGCGCTTAAATGGTCATATCTTCGCTCAATGCCAGTGGATTCGGTAAAATCTTTGCCAGTTGACGGCATAAAGTCGTCAGCTGAGTACTGTCGGTTGGCATCAGGGTAATGTGACCAATCTTACGACCTTCACGCTCTGACTTGTTATACAGATGCAAATGCGCACCTTCTAAAGCCAGAACATCTGCAGATTTTGGATGCTGTCCGATGATATTCACCAGTACGCTTGGACGAATCACTTCCGTTGAACCCAGTGGCAGACCGGCCACCGCACGAATATGGTTTTCGAACTGTGAGCAGACTGCACCTTCAATCGACCAGTGCCCTGAGTTATGCACACGTGGTGCCATCTCGTTTGCATATAAGCCTTTGTCTGTCACAAACAGCTCAAGGGTCAAGACGCCCACATAGTTCAGATGATTGAGTAGGCGAGTGATGTAGTCCTGTGCGACCGGCTGCAAGTCTGCACTGTTCGGTGCAGGCACAATCGAGTGCGACAGAATGCCATTGTGATGATGATTTTCAGCCAGGGGCCAGGTTTTTACATCACCATTTTGACCACGTACCGCAATGATCGACACTTCACGTGAGAACGTCACAAAGCTTTCTGCAATCAGTTCACCGGCAGGGCCAAGTTCCGCCCAAGCCTGCTCAATTTGATCAGCACTCCGCAGGACAAATTGACCCTTACCATCGTAACCACCGCGAGAGGTTTTTAATACGATTGGTAAGCCCAGTTCAGCCACAGCAGCCTGTAAACCTTCAAGTGCAGTCACTGCTTTATACGACGCAACAGGAATGTCGAGCGTATCAAACAGGGCTTTTTCAGACAGACGATGCTGTGCAATTGCCAAGGCTTGGCGTGGTGGATGCAGGTCTTTATTTTTCACCAGCACATCCACATCTGCAAGCGGGGTATTTTCAAATTCCAGACTGAATACATCAGCACTGTCAATAAAATCCTGTAGACCATTTTCGGCCTTGCTGGAAATCACTTGACCGAGTGTCGCAGAAGGGCAATCCGTACTTGCTTCAAAGAAAGTACATTGAATATTCAATGGCAATGCCGCTTGCGCCATCATGCGCCCGAGCTGACCGCCGCCAAAAATACCGATGGTTTTATCCATGATGTCTGTCCCGTATGAAGCTTGGTTTTAGTTTTGACCAGGAATGTTATTGCTTGCCACTTTATCTGTTTGTGCCGCACGGAAATCTGCAACATTTTTCGCGATATCAGGGCGGGTCAGACCTAAAATTTGCGCTGCCATAATGGCTGCATTGGTTGCACCGGCAGGGCCAATCGCAAGCGTACCCACCGCAATACCTGCTGGCATTTGTACAATCGAAAGCAAAGAATCGACGCCGTTTAAAATGGATGATTTGACTGGCACACCCAGGACTGGAAGATCAGTCTTTGCCGCACACATGCCCGGCAAATGCGCAGCACCACCCGCACCGGCAATAATCACCTGAATGCCACGATCACGCGCCTGCTCAGCATATTCAAATAAACGGTCAGGAGTACGGTGTGCAGAAACGACTTCAGCTTCAAATGGAACACCAAGCTGCTTGAGCATGTTGGCAGTATGTTCGAGAGTTGCCCAATCTGATTGAGAACCCATGATAATTCCTACTAGAGGAGCATCTTGTGCAGCAGCCGCATTCATTGCAAATTTTCCAGAGATTAAAGTAACAAAAAATAAATCTCGACGAGAGAGCCAAGCTTTAATAGGAGGTGCTTATTATAGACTGATTTTTCGGCTTCATAAAATTTAACGGTCAAAGCAAGGTTCGATTTTTCTTATTTTTTTGGCAGAATATTAAAAACTGGAATAAAAATAGGCCTGTAGTCTGCAAAGCTTTCGATCAGGAACTTCTGAAGACAAAATACACACATCCGCACAGACACAAGGCTGCCCAGAGATAATCCAGTTTAAAGGGCTGCTTAAACATGAAAATCATAAAAGGCACAAAGACCAGCAAGGTCACCACTTCCTGGGTGATTTTCATTTGCCCCACGGCCAGTCCCTGCTGTGCCAGTAATCGGGTGGCCGGAATCATCAGGCTATATTCAAACAGGGCAATCATCCAGCTGAATAAAATTGCCTGCCACAACGGCGCATCATGCGGTAAAAATTTTAAATGCCCATACCATGCCAAGGTCATAAAGCAATTGGCAATCACCAGAAGAAATAAAGCCGGTAACATCGGCATGTACTCTGCAAAAAGATCGGGTTTATTCTACGATTTATTTTGCAAAAAGATATTCTCTAAATTTGAAATTTTCTCTTAATTTATCCGTGAAACAGGATTTAAAAATTCCCGCAGCAATGCTTGAACTTTGACTATCTTTTCCGTGTAAGCCTTGCTATCGTTGCTTGCAAATTGAATAAATCATGATAACCGCACCAATATAAGGTGATGGGTCAGACAGGAACGGAGTGAAGTAGATGCATCTGCATATTTTGGGTATTTGTGGCACTTTTATGGGATCGCTGGCGCTCCTTGCACGCGACCTGGGCCACAAGGTGACAGGTTCAGATTTGAACGTCTATCCACCGATGTCGACCCAACTTGAAAATGCAGGCATCAGCTTGATGCAGGGTTATGAGCGTAGTCACTTGCAGCCGCATCCAGACCTGATCATTGTCGGCAATGCCATGAAGCGTGGTATTGATGCAGTAGAATATATGCTGAATGAAGGCTTGCCTTATATTTCAGGCCCACAGTTCCTGGCAGATCATGTTCTGCAAGGCAAACATGTATTGGGGGTTGCGGGTACACATGGCAAAACCACCACCACAACCATGCTGGCCTGGGTGCTGGATCAAGCCGGTTTAGAGCCAGGCTTCCTGATTGGCGGTGTGCCACTGGGTTTTAGTGAGAGTGCACGTCTCGGTGGTGGCAAATATTTCTGTGTCGAGGCGGATGAATATGATTCGGCTTTCTTCGACAAGCGTTCCAAGTTTGTACATTACCATCCAAAAACGGCGATTTTAAATAACCTTGAATTTGACCATGCCGATATCTTTGATGATCTGGCCGCGATTCAAAAGCAGTTTCATCATTTAGTCCGTACTATTCCAAGCGAAGGCCGCATCATTGCGCCGATTACCGAAAGCAATATCGATGAAGTACTAGAGCAGGGTTGCTGGACACCGGTGGTGCGCACCAGTCTGGATGCCAATCAAAAATCTGAACTGTATGCCGAACAGTTATCGACAGATGGTTCTCACTTTAAAGTCTTGCAACACGGTGTGGTGAAAGGTGAAGTGCAGTGGAGCATGACCGGACAGCATTCGGTGGCCAATGCGCTCGCGACGATTGCAGCTGCCGAGCATGTCGGCGTCTCCATTGAAACCGCCTGTGAAGCTTTATCTAATTTCGGTGGGGTAAAACGCCGTATGGAACTGTTAGGCACAGTCCGTGGTATTGAGGTTTATGATGATTTCGCCCATCATCCGACAGCGATTGATACGACCTTGGAGGGCGCGCGCAAACGTCTGGGTGAACGCAAACTCTGGGCAATTATTGAACCACGCTCCAATACCATGCGTATGGGCAGTCATAAAGAGGGTCTGGCTCATTCAGCACGTCTGGCCGATGCAGTAATCTGGTATCAACCGGAAGGACTGGACTGGGATCTGCAACCGGTCATTAATGCTGCGCCAAATAAAGCCAAAATTGCACGCACACTGGATGACATCATTCAGACCGTGGTAGCAGAGGCAGGTGAGGGCGATGTGGTGGTGATCATGTCAAATGGCGGTTTTGGTGGTTTGCATCAGAAATTGATCAGTGCTTTAAACGCATAAAATAGATGCGTGGATAAGTATGTGAAAAAAGAAGCCCGCGATGCGGGCTTCTTTTTTTAGGGCAATTGTTTTAGCAAAAAGAGAGAATGGCTGTTTTGACCTTCACATTGCATGATGTCAAATTGGCCTAAAATGCCGATCACTCATTAGTCATTACGCATGATGTTTTGTTGCAATCTGAACGCGAGATAGATTGCAGCAGCACATCACTCAAGGCACAATCGAGAAGAACACAGGTATTTATAGACCTGACAGCCAGATCAGAATCAGGTCATTCTCATTCCTCACTCCTTCAGGAGATGTGTCATGACAACAATGAAAGCCATGGTCTATTATGGCGAAAACGACATCCGGTTTGAAGACCGTCCCATTCCAACTATTTTGCATCCCAGCGATGCTGTTATCAAACTCACTAAAGTCACTATTTGTGGTACAGACCTCGGGATCTGGAAAGGTAAAAACCCGGAAATTGAACAGCAAGCCACACGCAAACAGGGCAGTTTTAATGGCCGTATTTTAGGCCATGAAGGCATTGGCATTGTAGAAGAAGTCGGTTCTGCCGTTCAAAACTTCAAAAAAGGCGACCGGGTGATTATTTCCTGTGTCAGCCGCTGTGGAACCTGTGAAAACTGTCAGAAACAGCTGTATGCACATTGTCGCAATGAAGGCGGCTGGATCATGGGCTATATGATTGATGGTACTCATGCCGAATATGTACGCACGCCGTTTGCGGATACTTCTCTTTATCATTTACCTGAAGGGTTAAATGAAGATGTCGCTGTGTTCCTGTCGGATATCTTGCCGACATCACATGAGATTGGTGTGCAATATGGCGATGTCAAACCCGGAGACAATGTGGTGATTGTCGGTGCCGGCCCGATCGGCATGAGCTGCCTGCTGACCGCTCAATTCTATTCACCGGCCAACATCATCATGGTCGATGTCGATGACAACCGACTCGAGTTCGCCAAAACAGTGGGAGCGACGCATAGCATTAACTCCGCGAAAGAAGATGCCATACAACGTGTGCTGGAGCTGACGGATGGGCGAGGGGTCGATTGTGCCATTGAAGCGGTTGGTCTGGAGGCGACCTGGAATATCTGCCAGCATGTAGTCAAAGAGGGTGGACATATTGCCAATGTCGGCGTACATGGCAAATCAGTTAATTTTGAACTGAATAAACTCTGGATTAAAAACCTGACCATCACCACCGGACTGGTCAATGCCAATACCACTGCTATGCTGCTCAAAACCTGCTGTTCCGGTAAATTACCGCTGGAAAAACTGGCGACCCATCACTTTAAATTTAATGAATTTGAAAAAGCTTATGATGTGTTCAAGCATGCAGCCGATGAAAAGGCCTTGAAAGTGATGATCGAACTCAATTAATGCGGGAAAGTAAAAAGTCCGCTTGGCGGACTTTTTTTATTTGTAGCTGGAGTGAAAAATAGGGCATATCACCGCACTACTTATCAGCTTGTATTGAAAGCTCATTAGGCCGTTTTGCTCTTGGCAAATCGATCTAAATGATTAAGTAGAAGAGGCCGCGACATCAGATAAACTTTGGTCACGCTTAAACATCACATCCACATAGGAACATTGCGGAATGATGGTTAAACTTTTTTCACGGGCAAAATCGACCAGCACATCCAGCATTTTTCGGGCAACGCCCTGACCACGCAAGGAATGATCGACCCAGGTATGATCTGCAATAATCACCGAGGCTTCCCGCCATTGATAGGTAATCTCGGCCAGACGTCGACCTTTATCTTCCATAAAAAATACACCACCGCGTTTTGAATCTTGATATTGAATCTGCATAGATCTCCACCTTTATTTTCATTTTTAACTGCTTAACACATCGCTGAAATTAGGATCACGCTCAAATACCGATTGAGCAAAAGGGCATTCCGGAATAATCTTGACCCCTTGCTCACGGGCAAACTTGACCGCTGCTTCGACCAGATAATGTCCGACATGCTGTCCACGCAAACTGTCATCGACCCAGGTATGTTCAATCACCAGTCGATCCTCATCTTTCCAGAAATAGCTCATTTCGGCCAGACGCTTTTCATTTGGCTCGACAAACCATTGACCTTGACTGCCTTGTTGCTGATGCTCAATCAACATCCTCTAAACTCCGTATTTTTAATCCAGACTGACATATTTTTCAGTCGCATATTGTTCGATTTCTTTAAACGATTGTGAATCTGTGCTCTTTCCTGATATCACCGTGCAATGAACAGGTTTAAACTGCCTGTCTGTTGTTTAAGCCAGATATTTATGTCCAGCCCTTCTTTTAGCTCCTCGGTAAGACGTCAATGGATCTGCGTAATTGCGTTAGCCAGTGCCGCCTTTATTTTCAACACCACCGAATTTATTCCCGTGGCCTTACTCAGTGATATTGGTGCAAGTTTTGCCATGTCGGCGACTCAGGTCGGGTTGATGCTGACCATTTATGCCTGGGTCGTGGCTTTATTGTCTTTACCGATGATGCTACTGACCAAAAACATTGAACGACGTTTCTTGTTGATGGTTTTATTTGCGGTCTTCATTTCCAGTCATGTGCTGTCTTATTTTGCCTGGAGTTTCAGTGTTCTGGTATTTAGCCGGATCGGGATTGCAGTAGCGCACGCGCTGTTTTGGTCAATTACCGCTTCGCTTGCAGTACGTGTCGCACCAGCAGGCAAAGAATTTCAAGCCTTGGGTTTATTGGCCACAGGTACTGCCATGGCCATGGTTCTGGGAATTCCCTTTGGTCGCATGATCGGGGAGGCCTATGGCTGGCGCAATAGTTTTGCCTTGATTGCCATCGTCGCCAGCGTGGTCTGCCTGCTACTGGCCAAAACCTTGCCCTTATTACCGAGTGTCAATTCAGGTTCACTCAGCAGCTTGAAAACCTTGTTAAAACGTCCAAGCCTGATGCTGGTATTTGCCCTGACGGTCATTGTAATTAGTGCACAATTCACCGCCTATAGTTATATCGAGCCATTTTCACTGAATATTGCCCAGCTCAGTTCTGTACAGACCACGACTTTATTGCTGGTCTATGGTGGGGCAGGTTTAATCGGCTCTTATCTATTTGGCCGTTTTGCACCACATTTTCCCAAACTTACTATTCCACTGTTCACACTTGGACTGGCTATCTCGTTGCTATTATTGCTGCCGTTGTCCAGCAATGTCTTGCAGTTAAATACCCTGGCTTTACTCTGGGGCGTCAGTATTATTGGTTTCAGTCTGGCCTTACAAGCCAAGACCTTAAATCTGGCCTCCGATGCCACCGACGTGGCCATGGCGATTTATTCTGGCCTGTATAATATTGGAATTGGTGCTGGCGCTTTACTCGGTGGGATCGCAACGGCACAGATCGGCTTGCACAGTATTGGCTGGCTCGGGGCCATCTTGGCCAGTCTGGGTTTTCTCATCACGTTATATTTAATTCGCCGTCCGGATTTTATTGCCCAAAAAATAGCTTGAATCATGCATTTTTGTAAATGAAATTGTAGTCTTAATAAAAATCTGTCATGCTTCTGCATATTGAGCATTTGCTCAAACAGAATTTCGTTTGAACAAGGGGAGTAGCCTCCTCCAAACGTTTAGCAATTGTAGTTCAGATTGTTCAACGTGTCAGAATATCGTCATTACACTTTGCAAAAAGTCGGTATCTGAGCATCTTACTGCGACACTTTCAATGAGAAGTGTAACACTAAGATGTAGGCAAGACCTTGATCATGTTGGTATAGATGTTTTTCATCTGACAACAGGTCAAGGTTTTTTTATGGCCGATTGTCAGATGTGGAGAATTCACATGGAAACAATTGGTACGCTGTGGCTGTATCTTGTCTTTTTCGCGATTGTCGCAGTCATGCTGATCATCGATTTCGTCGGCTTTAAACATCAGCATGGCCAGGAGGTCAAAGTCCGGACTGCGGCCTACTGGAGTATTGCCTGGGTCAGTGTCGCGACTTTATTTGGTGGCGGTTTATGGCTCTATCTGGAGCAGACCGCAGGTACTGCAATTGCCAATGCCAAGGTCATGGAATACTTCGCCGGTTATCTGCTGGAAAAATCCCTGGCAATTGATAACGTCTTTGTCTGGCTGATGATCTTCGCTGCTTTCGCCATTCCACCCGCGCTGCAACGTAAATTGCTGCTCTACGGTGTACTCGGTGCGATTGTCCTCAGAACCATCTTTATTTTTATTGGCGCCTGGTTCGTTCAGGAATTCTCATGGATTTTATATATCTTCGGTGCCTTTCTGGTGTATACCGGCTTTAAATTCCTGCGTGGTCAGGATGAAGAAGAAAGCAATATTGAAGATATGGCGATTCTGAAATGGCTGCGTAAACGTATGCGGATTACCCCGCAACTTGAAGCTGACAAATTCTTTATCCGTAAAGATGGTTTACTGTGGGCAACGCCGTTATTCCTGGTTTTGATTCTGGTCGAAGCCTCGGATGTGATCTTTGCGGTCGATTCTATTCCGGCAATTTTCGCTGTGACCACCGATCCCTTCATTGTACTGACTGCTAACCTGATGGCGATTTTGGGTCTGCGCGCGATGTTCTTCCTGTTATCGGGTGCCGCATCAAAAATGCATTATCTGCCCTATGGCCTCGGGATTATTCTGGTCTTTATCGGCTTTAAAATGCTGATGCTGGATGTATTCCATATGCCAATCTGGATTTCACTGAGCTTTATTGTGATTGTCTTGACGATCACGGCGATCCTGTCGATTCGCCACAGTAAAAAACATAACCAAACCACGCTCTAATAACTGTATAGACGATCATCTTTAGCGTCAAAAAAGTCCGTTCAATCATGAGCGGACTTTTTTTATTGCTCGACTGCCTTACCACAGCTTCGACTTAACTCAGGCAAATGAAGTCAGCATGATCACGTTATAAATCTACTGAAGTGGGTTACAATCTATTGAAAAAATTAAAAGCACAGGTTTTAACATGTCTTCTCAGATTGCAACAACGGCAGTCCGCGGTCGTTTCCTTGATATCCAGCATACAGTTGCCCAGGCACATGAGATTGATGACCAGGTGCGCTATGTAGAAGATGGTCTGATCATCATGCAAGATGGCAAGATTCAATGGTTTGGCAGCTGGGATGAAGGGCAGAAACATCTAGCTGAAAATATCCAGGTCGCCCATTATCCTGAACAGCTGATTGTGCCGGGATTGATCGATACCCATATTCATTTCCCGCAAACCGAGATGGTCGGGGCCTATGGCGAACAACTGCTGGAATGGTTAAATACCTATACTTTTCCAACAGAAATCCAGTTTGCAGATACAGCCTATAGCGAAAAAATCGCCGAATTTTTTGTGCAGGAATTGCTTAAAAATGGCACCACCACGGCACTGGTCTTCTGTACCGTACATCCTGAATCAGTAGATGCTTTGTTTACAGCGGCGAGCCGCAGAAATATGCGTCTGATCGCCGGTAAAGTCTTGATGGACCGACATGCACCGGAAGCGCTGACAGATACAGCAGAAAGCGCTTATACCGATTCTAAAGCGCTGATTGAAAAATGGCATGGGCAGGGCCGTAACCTGTATGCCATTACCCCTCGCTTTGCCCCGACGTCCACCAATGAACAACTTGAAAAAGCAGGTCAGCTCAAAGCCGAATATCCAGATATCTATGTACATACCCATTTAAGTGAAAATAAAAATGAAATTGCCTGGGTCAAAGAGTTATTTCCGGAACGTAAAGGCTACCTGGATGTCTATCATCACTATGGTTTAACCGGTGCAAAATCAGTGTTTGCACATTGTGTACACCTGGAAGAGCAGGAGTGGGATTGCATGCAGCAGACCAATTCAGCGATTGCCTTTTGTCCGACCTCAAACCTGTTTCTGGGCAGTGGTTTATTCCCATTAAAGAAAGCGTGGGACAAGCAGGTGAAAGTTGGTCTGGGTACCGACATCGGGGCAGGCACCTCGTTTAACCAGCTACAGACCTTAAATGAAGCCTACAAAGTGCAGCAATTGCAGGGAGAAAAACTCTCTGCTTTTGAAGCCTTGTATCATGCCACCTTAGGCGGTGCTAAAGCCTTAAGTCTGGACGATCGTTTGGGGAACTTTAATATCGGCAAGGAGGCGGACTTTGTGGTGCTGGATCTAAATGCCACCGCTTTACAGCAGTTACGCCAAAGCAGAGCAAAAAATATTGAAGATGCATTTTTTGCACTGACCATGCTCGGCGATGACCGTAATATTGCAGTGACCTATGTCTACGGAGAAGCTGTCTATGTCAAAGCCCGATGTACCCGCTCAGACAACTAAAACCCAGCACCGCCATCGCTGGCTGATCGTCTCTGCCATGTTGCTGACCTGTACTTTCATCCTGCGCAGGGATTCGCAGGCAGCAAAGAAATGATTACATTTACAGCATGCAAAACAGGTGCATCTGCAGTAGGGATGTATTAAAATTACAGTGTATTCAGGTGTTGCAGGTCAACACCTTTTTTATTTTGCTATTTTTACTTTTTAGGTATCTACCCATGACCGTTCAAATGAGCGTAATGATTTCCGCTGAAGAAATTCAAGCTAAAGTCAAAGAGCTTGGTGCTCAAATCGATGCACACTATGCCCATAGTGACAAAGACCTTGTGCTCATCGGTTTATTACGTGGTTCAGTAATTTTTATGGCCGATTTGTGTCGGGTGATTTCCAAACCTCATGAACTGGATTTCATGACGGTATCCAGTTATGGCGGTGGCACCGTATCTTCGCGTGATGTAAAAATTCTGAAAGATTTAGACGGCGAAATCCGTGGCAAAGACGTGCTGGTGGTTGAAGATATTATTGACTCGGGTAATACCTTGAGCAAGGTGCTGGAAATCCTGCAAACCCGCCAACCGAACTCGATTCAACTGTGTACTTTGGTAAGTAAACCATCACGTCGTGAAATCGATTTAAAGGTCGAATTTTTGGGCTTTGAAGTTGAAGATAAATTTATCGTAGGTTATGGTCTGGACTATGACCAGAAGTATCGTCATCTGCCATTTATTGGTGAAATCGGTCTTTAAAATTTATTTAAAAAAGTGGCTTAGGCCACTTTTTTTATGTCTCAAATAGACAGAAAAACAGGAACAAAAAATAACATCTCGTTTCAGGATTCAACTTTTTTTGCTTCCTATTCTGTTTCAAGATAATTAAACATGATGTAAAAACAAAGACATGATAATAAGGAGCATACCTATGTGGACAATTATTGTTGCGATTGTCATTGGTTTTATCGCGGGTCTGATTGCACGTGCAATTCATCCGGGTAATGACAAGGCAGGCTTTATCATGACGACCCTGTTAGGTATTGCCGGTTCCTTATTGGCTACATTTGCTGGTCGTATGCTCGGTCTTTATTCGGCAGATTCTGCAGCAGGTCTGATTGCTTCCGTGATTGGTGCGGTGATTATTCTGTTTATTTATAACATGCTGACCAAACGCCGTACGGTCTAAGCGGTTCTGGCTCAATCTGAGCAGTTCCAGTAAAAGCACCCAGTCGGGTGCTTTTTGCTCTTGTATATCTCTCAACTTTATAGTGAAAATTCCTTAAAAATCTGTTCGATCTGTTCTGCCGGATAGGCCCCCATGACTTTAAAACCATTCGAGAAAATAATTGCTGGTGTCCCATTCACACCCAAAGACTGGGCCAGTTTTTTATTCCGTTCAATCGGATTGGCACAACTTTTTTTCGATTTTGGTAGGCTACCTTGAGTGATCAGATCGTCCCAGGCCTGAGCCGGATTAGACGCGCAATACACCTGTTTTGAAGGCGCAACCGATTGTGGCTTTAAAGGCAGAATAAAAGTATAAATCGTCACATCCTTGAGTTTTTTCAACTCTACTTCAAGCTGTTTACAATACGGGCAATTTGGGTCAGAAAAGATCGCAATCTGACGTTTACCCGTACCTCTTACACTTTTCACAGCATCCTGAAGCGGCAATTTTTTCCAGTCAACACTGTTCTGTTTTAGCATCAAATCACGGGTCAGATTATGCTGATCCTGAATCCGCAGCATCGACCCAGCAAGCAGATGCTGGGCATCTTCATTCAGATAAACCACTTGACCCTGCATAAAACCACTGTAGATGCCCTTCATTTCCGTGGTCTGGATATTTTCGATTTTTAAATTGGGGCTATTCTTTGCCAGATTGGCTTTTACCATATCAATATTAGCGAATGCGAAGCTTGAAACAAATGTACTTAAAGCAATAATCAGTGTTTTTTTTAACATGAATGTTCTACATGAATCAGATAAAAATATGCTTCGATTCTAATGGGTCTGCTTTTAAATTACCCACGGATTTATGTTACTGTTTATTCCAAGTTTAATCAGTGAATTATGTTTCACGTGGAACAGAAGCGATAAAAGAAGCTTAAATGACGGACAAAAAGAAATTCTTGCATGAGATTACATTCTGGTTAAGATTTTATATCTTATAAAATAATATATTATTTTATTGATATATATAAACACATCTATTTGATTTAAAATCTTTTACTGATTCGCCCTTGACCATGTTTCTTGGCCCGCTCTACACTGCATATACTTTTCTTTTTCTTCGCTATGCCCTGACATGGATTGGCCAAGGATCAACACTATAACGGCATGTTCATGACAACAATAACCACTTGGCGACCCTTCTGGATGGTCAGCCTGGCTTTAATCATGGGAACGATTGGTACTGCTTTGGCGAGTCCACTCTATCCGATTTATCAACAACTCTGGAATTTATCCCCAAGCCAGATTACCTATATTTTTGTCGCCTATATGTTTGGCTGTCTGGGCACCTTATTGTTCCTGGGGCGCACCAGCAATAGCATTGGCTTTTTAAAAACTCTACAAATTGGCCTCGTGTTTATTAGTCTGGGTTTGATTATTTCGGTCTTTGCCAATAATGCCCTGATTTTATCTCTGGGCCGTTTCATTATCGGGATTGCCTCTGGTTTGATGACGACTTCTGCCATGCTTGGCATGATGCAGACCATTCCGGAGAGTCATAAGCAGCTTGCGCCGCAATGGGTCTCTATTTTGACTGCGATTGGCTTTGGTCTGGGTCCGTTTATCGGGGGAGTCATTGCGCAGTTTTCTCAAGCCCCGCTGGTGACTCCCTATATTCCAATTATTGTTGGAGCAGTGCTTTGTTTTATCGGCTTATTCTGGTTAAAAGTGCCTGCTTTTGAGCGTCAGCCCTTTAGTATCGCCCCCAAATTACAACGTCCTGAGGCTCAATATCATGCTGTATTTATGATCATTGGGTTCACTGCATTTAGTGCCTTTGCTGCCTTTAGTTTATTTGCCTCACTTTCACCTTCTTTTGTGCAAGATATTTTACCGTGGCATGGTCCTTTAGTAAGTGGTACCGCCATTACCTGTATTCTGCTGGTATCTGCAGTGGTGCAATACCTGGCCAAAGCGGTGGCTGCAAAAAAATGTCTGAATATCGGCTTGGTCATGATGCTGATTAGTCTGCTCAGCCTTGCATTGTGTATGTTGCTTAAGGCAAGTTTCTTATTCTTCGTGAGCGATCTCTTATTTGGTATTGGGCATGGTTTTGCCCTGATGGGGGCTTTTGGCGTGATTCATGCTATCACCACTTTGCAAAACCGGGCCGCGGTGATGTCGACCTACTTGTTTATTGGCTATTTGGGCACCATTGTGCCGATTCTTGCGGTGGGTTACTTGGCCGACCATTTTGGATTAAATTTCGCTGTGATCAGCTTCTGTGTGGCGATGAGTGCTTTATGTGTCGTACTCTGGTTATGCCACCAGAAGCTCAGTGTAAAAGCTTAAAATAGCCCTCTGATGAGGTAATGCTGATCAGTTAAGGAGTTTAGAAATAGACTCTTTAACTTTTTAGTCGTTCACGACGGAGTCTTCACCTTATAAATCAAATACTTGAAAATAATTTGTTACTTTGGTTTCGCCCAAATGAGAAGCGAAGCTTCGCAAGGAAGGCATCTTGCGGAGCAACATTCCTCACCGCAAAACTCGTCAGCCACCATCGACTAGTAAATTTGTCGCAGAAACAATCATTTTTAAATCTAGTCCTGCCTCAAACAGTTGCGGATGACTTTTCTACTTGTCAAATATGATCATGAATTTAAAAAAGAAAATACTAGGGTGTGTCCTCATTTGGCTTTGCACCAAATAAATATACAGGCTATACGAATCATAGATTTATAATTGCGTGCCAGTTTATCAAATCGAGTTGCAATAGCACGGAAATGTTTTAATCTCGCAAAA
>NZ_VPEU01000045.1:0-18583 GCF_013416975.1 Acinetobacter sp. YH18001
AAGTTCTTCAGCAGTTTGAATATCATGCATACGATTTGCAGAAGAGATTAGCAATTTACTTGGCATACAACCTACACGGGCACAAGTCGTATCCCAAGGGCCATCATTGATAATTAAAATATTTTGGTAGAAAAGGAAATATTAAGTGGCAGAATTATTGCGCCGTTTGAATTTACCTATTGCAACTTTGACTTCTATGCAATCGTTAGGAAAAATAATTCAAATCAAGAGATTATCAATATTGTAAATTGGTTACAGACCCAATGTTGAGAGGATCCCAATCAAAAGCCATTTCTATCGCTTCTTATTCTCAAGTGAAAATACCCTATCTTTAGTGTGAAAGAGGACTCCACCCGACAGTCAGGGTGGAGGTGAATTTCACGAATTTTTTTGGTGTTTTTTCAGTGCAATATGATAGAATAATTTTCATTAAGTTTCTGTATCTAAATAGCTTTAATGCGAAATGAAGATCAACAAAGCGTACAAATTTAGGCTTGAGCCTAATGCAGAGCAGGAGCTTGTTTTAAACAAGTTGCTTGGCTCTGCACGTTTTGTTTGGAATCAAATTTTAGCTGTATCATTTGAGATGCTTGCTAGAAATGAGCGAATCAACAAAGTTAATTTAGTCAATAAAATTCCTGAATTACGCAAAAAACCTGAATGTGCTTTTTTAGAAAACAGCTCGAATGGCGTTTCACTTCAACAAAAAGTCCGTGATCTTGGTGATGCTTGGGCTAAATTTTTTGATAAAAAAGAACAAGCCAAGTTAAAGCAAAAACCATTCAAAGCGAAGAAGCCAAAATTCTTTAAATTGACCGATGGCAGTGAAATTCAGCTTAGACCACTCATGCCAAGATTTAAAAAGAAATCTGATGGTTATGATTCAATCCGTATTGTTCAATTTGGCAGATATTGTTGGGTTAAAGGTAATCAGGTTAAGTTGCCTAATGACATTGGCGTTGTGAAATTCAGAAAATCACAAGATATTTTAGGCGAGATTAAGAACGTCACAATCTCAAAGCATGTTGGTAAGTGGTATATCTCTTTTGGTGTTGAAAACACAATAGACGCACCAATCCATCCATCGAAATCAGCGATTGGCATTGATTTAGGTGTTAAAAAGTTAATTACAGCGTCTAGTGGTCAGGTATTCGACCCGATCAATAGTTTTAAAGCCAATCAGGTAAAAATAGCCAAATTCCAACGCAAGTTGAGAAAGAAAACCAAGTTCAGCCAAAATTGGAAAAAGCTCAATTTAAAGATCAATAAACTGCACCATCATATTGCCAATATTCGGCATGACTACTTGCATAAAGTCACCACAACTCTCAGCAAAAAACACGCAATGATCGTAGTTGAGGACTTAAAGGTAGCCAATATGTCGAAATCAGCACAAGGCTCAATCGAGAAAAAAGGAAAGAATGTGAAAGCCAAGTCAGGCTTGAACAAGTCAATCCTAGATCAAGGTTGGTCAATGCTTGTTGGCATGTTGGGGTACAAACAGCAATGGCGAGGTGGTTTACTCGTTAAAATTGACCCTAGATATACAAGTCAGACTTGTAGCTCATGCGGTCACATTGCAAAGGAAAATAGGCTCACTCAGGCAAAGTTTGAGTGTGTTTCGTGTGGATATGTTGCGAATGCAGATATTAACGCTTCTCGCAACATTTTAGCGGTAGGACATACCGTTTTGTCTGTGGAGGGTCGATGCGGTAAAGGTCGCCCTGCGAAGCAGAAAGCAAGCGAAATCCGTGAGGAAGTCGCCTAAGAGCTTTTGCTTTTAGAATCCCCCACTTGAGGTAAAGCGAAAGTGGTGGGAGTATGTCAACAAGAATAGACCAATACCGCCGCAGAGCTGGGCAATAATTTCGAGCACAATTTCCCCAAGGTGTTTTTAGCATCAGCATACCGTCTGATCTAGGCGATGTCATTAACAACAATCCCAGGCATAGGCTTTGGTAGCAGGTATTTGGACCACACGCTGAGATCGAAGGCCCGATAGGACAGCAACAAAATACAATCCACGCAAAAAATCACAAAATCTTCATCTTCGTTTTTTTAAGATGAGTTTGGTCAGCTTGATCTGACCCAGACAGAGAGAGATAGCGTTAAATTTTATCGCTCAATTTTTATTTTAAAAATGAAAGTAAACAGAGGTATGTGGTGCGTCAAGTAATTGAATATGTGGGAGCAGATCTGTCAAGGATCATTGAAATGGCCTGGGAAGATCGCACCCCATTTGAAGCCATCCAGCGTGAGTTTGGCTTGAATGAAACTGCAGTGATTCGCTTGATGCGGAAAAATATGAAAGCATCAAGTTTTAAAATGTGGCGTGAACGAGTCACCGGCCGAAAAACTAAACATCTGCAACTGCGTTCCCCCGATGTCATTCGGGCTTATTGTGCGCGGCAGTATAAACGTTTCTAAGCGCTTTGTTTTGAACGCCGTTTGGACTCACGTTTACATCGTTCAGAACAGTATCTGACTTCCTCCCAGCAGCGTTGCCATTTTTTGCGCCAAGTAAAAAGGCGCAAGCAGTGAATACAGGTTTTTTCAGGGAGATGCTGTTTTTTCATGGTTTATAACTCATCTATCTGGCTAAGAAGCTGTTGGGCATGGGTGGATTATTTGTTCCGCAACTTTAAGTTTATCCCGCTGCCGATAGAAATCACTAGAAATCGTCCTCACGTGAACGCAAGTTCATTTATCTAGCTAAAATCTTACTCATTTTATAAGCCTTATTTTTAATGATTTCTTAACTCATAAACGATGTGAAAATTATGTGATTTTAATCAAAAAGATACAAATTATTATAGTTGTAATTCAGGCAGCCTGCGCCTAGTATCTTCCATGAAGTTACTCCATGTAAGCTTCCTTAGTTTTGTCCCATACACCCCTCTGTATGGGATTTTTTTTAATCCGGGGATTGTCATGAGCATGCATTCAAAAGCATATATTTTTAGACAGCAGCAATTGCTGGTGGATGATCATTTCCAGTTGCCGCAAGTGGAAAGACTGCAGCACGACCTGAACCTGTCGGAAAATGGCCAGGTCATTGCACGGGATCTAAAAGAAGATGAACCAGTACCCGAGGGTTATCAACTGATCCCGATTCGGCAACTGGTGCAGGTCTGGAGCAGGCCGCAGTTTGAACAGGCCAGCCGTGCCGTACAGTTACTGGAGTGGCGCCGTAATCACTGCTTTTGCAGCAAATGTGGCCATGCCACCCAGCAGCACGCCAGCCAGTATGCCATGGTCTGTCCATCTTGTGGCTATAACCAGTATCCCCGGGTGAATCCCTGCGTGATTACCATCATCACCCGGGGTATAGATGAAATTCTGCTGGCGAAAAATGCCCGCAATAAAACCCAGATGTACAGCCTGATTGCTGGATTTGTTGAAGTCGGCGAAACCTTGGAGGAGGCAGTACGCCGTGAGACGCAGGAAGAAGTCGGCCTGCAGATCAAGAATATTCAATATCTGGCCAGCCAGCCGTGGCCGTTTCCCAGCAACCTGATGATGGCCTTCAGGGCAGAGTATCACTCGGGTGAGATTCAGATTCAGGAAGATGAACTGAGCGACGTGCAATTTTTCAAGTTTGATCAGTTACCTGAGATTCCCTTCAAGGGCAGTATCGCTTATGCCATGATTCAGCATGTGATGCATGATACCCCTGTAGCAGATGACAGCAAAGAATGGCTTTAACCTAGAAAATAGCCTAGGGCTTTTCAGCAGCACGCCTGCTAGATCACATGATTTTGTCTTCACGCTTTGTTCACATCCACCTGGGTTATCTTAGTCCTGAAATCATTCAAGGCTTAAAAATGAATACTCTATTCAAGTCAGTTTTTGCGGTTACGGCACTGACCCTCATGAGCTTAAGCATGCTGACTCGAGCGGAAACGGTTGCGCCTCAGGCAGTCGATCAGGTGGATATCCAGCAGTATGCAGGCAAGTGGTATGAAATTTCGCATTTACCGATGTATTTTCAGCGTAAATGTGTATCGGATATCTCTGCACAATATGAGGTCAATGCCGATCAGACCATGAGTGTGTTAAATAGTTGTCGGATTGCCAATGGTGAGATGATTAGCTCTGAAGGAGTGGCTTATCCGCAAAATAAGGGCAACAGTAAACTCAAGGTCAGCTTTTTACCTCCAGGTTTAAGGTGGATCCCGTTTACTAAAGGTCATTACTGGGTATTACGCGTGGATCCAGAATATAAAGTGGCACTGGTCGGTGTACCAAGTAACAAATACCTGTGGATTTTGTCGCGTGAACCACAACTGGACGAAGCAACTTATCAGTCCTATCTGGAGACTGCGAGACACTATGGCTACGACATCACAAAGTTAATCAAATTACCGCATTAATCTGCTACCCTTTGGCCGAACTGCTTAGTCTCTTACAGTTCGGCTTTTTTTCACTTCACATAAAATTCATATCTGACTGATTAGACTCATCAAATGGAATAAAGACAGTTGCTCGAAATAGGATGAGTCCATGTTGAAAAGTCTGATGCGATGGATAGATAGCTGGTCTATATCGACACCAACCGAAACACTGACGGCTGAAAACAGCAAGATTCAGTGGGTCCGGATTTTACCCTTTATTCTGCTGCATCTGGCCTGCCTGGCGGTATTCTGGGTCGAGGTATCCTGGTTTGCGCTTGGTTTTATGCTCGTATTCTACTTGATCCGAATGTTCTCCATTACAGCTTTTTTCCATCGCTATCTGTCGCATAAGACTTTTCAGACCTCACGCCCGGTACAGTTCCTGTTTGTATTACTGGGCACCATGAGTGCACAGCGTGGTCCACTATGGTGGGCGGCGCATCACCGTTATCACCACCGCTATACCGATACCTTGCAAGACCCGCATTCCTCCACGCATGGTTTTTGGTATAGCCATGTCGGCTGGTTTCTGAATGAATATAACTTTGCTACGCGTAAAGAAGTCATCAAGGACTGGCTGAAATATCCGGAGCTGATCTGGCTGGACCGTTTCAGTTTAATCGTGGTGCTGCTGACTGCCGGCGGGATTTATGCGCTAGGGGAGTGGCTGGCCACGGCTTTACCTCAACTCGGGACGTCCGGCCTGCAATTGCTGGTCTGGGGATTTGTGGTCTCTACCGTGTTACTGATCCATGCCACCTTGTGTATTAACTCACTGGCGCATCATTACGGCAGCCGTGATTTTGATACGGAGGATCACAGCCGCAACAACTTATTCCTGTCCATCATTACCTTGGGCGAAGGCTGGCATAACAATCACCACTATTATGCAGGCAGTACCCGGCAAGGCTTTTACTGGTGGCAAATTGATGTCACCTATTACTTGCTGAAAATCATGTCCTGGCTCGGACTGGTCTGGGGCCTCAAGCCGATTCCGGCACGGGTCTATGACGTCAGTAAAATTGCGCAGTCCAGAAAACACAAAAAAGCTGCCCGGACAGGCACTCACACGATTCAATCGAAGGAATCACCATGAAAATTGCGATTATTGGTTCAGGTATTTCCGGTCTGTATGCCGCCTGGAAACTCAGCAAAGTGCATGAAGTCACAGTCTTTGAAAAGAATAACTACTTTGGTGGTCATACCGATACCCATCAACTGAATATCGATGGTGAACAAGTTGCGGTGGACAGTGGCTTTATTGTGTTTAATGAGCATAACTATCCGCTGTTCTGCTCGATGCTAAAAGAACTTGGGATTCAATCGCAAAGCAGTGACATGGGCTTTTCGGTGAATAATCAGGTCAGTGGCTTACAGTACAATCCTTCAAAAAAATTCTCGCTGTTGTTCCGACCGCAAAATTTTTTTAATGCTGATTTTCGCGCGATGTTGTCGGATTTGTTCCGTTTCTATGCGGCCAATAAAGATCTGGATGTGGAACAGGTCGATGCACAACTCAGTATTGATGAGTATTTAAATCAACATGGTTATAGCGATGCCTTTCGTCAAGAGCATCTCTATCCGATGTGTGGAGCGCTGTGGTCCTGTCCGGTGGAACAGGCCGGACAGATTCCCTATAAATTTGTGGTGAGCTTTTTCCAGCATCATCGCATGTTGCAATTGAAAGACCGGCCGTTATGGCTCACGGTCAAGGGTGGATCGGCTCGCTACATTCGTGCGATTCAGTCCCAATCAAAAATAACTTTCCGCAAAACCGCTGTGCAGCTTGTTTCACGCAGTGCCAATGATGTACTGATTGAAACAACACAGGGCAGCGAACGTTTTGACTGGGTGATCTTTGCCAGTCATGCTGACGACAGCCTGAAACTACTTAAAGACCCGACAGCGCAGGAGCTGGACGTGCTGGGCAAGTTCCGCTATCAGGCTAACCGCATGGTGGTGCATTCCGACACCCGTATTATGCCCAGATCCAGACGTCAGTGGGCCAGCTGGCATGTGCATGTGACCCCGAGTCAGGCAGCTGAACAGACACCTTTCCAGCACAGTGGTATGCACTATGGTTTCAGTTACTGGATGAACCAGTTGCAAAACCTGCAATGCAAGACTCAGGTCTTTGCCACTCTGAATCCTAATTTCACCCTCGATCCGAAAAAAATCTGGGTAGAACGGCATTACCGACATCCGGTATTTGATACGCGAGCGATTGAAGCACAACAACGCTGGGCCGAGATCAATAGCCAGAACCGCACTTCATACTGTGGCGCTTACTGGGGCTGGGGCTTTCATGAAGATGGTGCTCGTAGCGCTGCATGGGTGGTCGATCAGCTCTTAAAACAGGCCGAGCAGGCCGCCTAGGAGGATATGATGCAAATGTATCCACTGGCGATTGCCTCTGCCGAAATCCGGCATCGCCGTTTCTTGCCCAAAGCCCATGCTTTTGAGACCCAGCTAACCTATCTATGGTTTGATCCGGATCAGCTCTCAAGCTTTACTGAAAAATCCTGGCTCTGGTCTTGCAATCGCTGGAATTTCCTGACCCTGGATGAACGTGATTTTCTGACCATGGAATGTGGTTCGATTCGGCAGAAGGTCGCACGTCTGCTGATCAAGCGGGAAAATTATCTGCTAGCGCATGCTGCGTCCATCCGGGTTCTGGCCTTGCCACGTACACTCGGATTTCGCTTTAATTCTGTGGTGTTTTATCTGGTCTTTGATGCCACCGACCAGCTGATCTTTATCCTCAGCGAAATTACCAATACGCCATGGAATGAACGTCAGGTCTATATCCATGACTGCCGGAACAATGTGACCGAACATACGCCGTACCAGAGCCACCAGTTTGATTTCAAAAAGGCCTTTCATGTATCGCCCTTCATGCCGATGGCGCTGGATTACCGCTGGCGATTCAGCTTTTCCGATCAAAGCAATGTGATTCATATGCAGCTGTTCCAACAGGGAATATTGCAATTTGATGCCACCATGCAATTTTCGTTGCAAGCCATCACAGTTCCTTCACAACAGCATCGCTATGCTGTGCTGAAAGTTCTTGAGCCCTTCAGGATGGTCGGTGGAATTTATCTGCATGCCTTTCGCTTATGGAAGAAAAAAATTCCATTTTACCGGCATCCTCGCAAAGAAAAAGGAAACACCTTGTTATGAAAACACTGTTTATGGGAGAAGAAAGCACACTGCCGGTGGTACTGCGCCATCTACTGAAATTACGTCATGGTCAGCTGATTTTTAAAGGCGTCTGGAACGGGATTGTGGGAGAGAGCAGTGATCTGTATGCCGTGATTCAGGTGCATGATAGCCGCCTGATGGATCTACTGTTCCGCAATGGTGTACTAGGTGCTGCAGAAGGTTTCATTCGTGGCTACTGGAGCAGTGATGATTTGGTCAATGTGATTCGCATTCTGGCGCGCAATCGCGATGTGTTGGACCGGATGAATCAGAACACTTTAGCAAAGGCCAGCCAATTCTTCCTAAAGACTTGGTACAAATCCCGCAAAAACTCGATTGATGGCAGCCGTAAGAATATTGCCGAGCATTATGATTTGAGCAATGACTTTTTCAAGCTGTTCCTGGATTCCAGCATGATGTATTCCAGTGCGGTATTCAAAGAGCCGGGCATGAGTCTGGAACAGGCCTCCGATTATAAAAAAGAACTGATTTGCCAGAAACTGCAGTTGCAACCAATGGATCATTTGGTCGAAATTGGCAGCGGTTGGGGTGGTTTTGCAATTTATGCCGCGCAGCATTATGGCTGTAAAGTCACCACCATTACCATCTCCCAAGCACAATATGAGGAAGCGGTCGCGCGAATAGAGGCAGCGGGATTATCCCATCGCGTGGATGTCCAGCTGAAAGACTACCGTCTGTTGAAAGGCAAATACGATAAGCTGGTCTCGATAGAAATGATCGAGGCCGTGGGTGAGCAGTACTTAGCGACCTATTTCAACAAATGCCGTGAATTGCTGAAACCGAATGGTTTGGCAATGATTCAGGCCATCACTATTGAAGATGCCCGCTATGCCAGAGCCTTGAATACCGTGGACTATATCAAGCGTTACATTTTCCCGGGAAGTTTTATTCCCTGCATCAGTATCATGACCCAGTCCGCTTCCGAGCAAAAACTGCGTCTCAAGCATCTTGAAGATATCGGCCAAAGTTACGCCCAAACCTTGCACTGCTGGCGTCAGCGCTTCTTGGAACAACGTGAACAGGTACTGCAACTCGGCTTCGATGAGCGCTTTATCCGTATGTGGGATTTTTATCTATGCTATTGCGAGGGTGGTTTCCGCGAAGGCGTCATCAGTGATGTACATCTGCTGTTTGAAGCCAGTGCTTACTAGGCCACGATAAAACAGGAGGACTGATATGCTGCTGGATTTATTTTTGCTGAATGTCTTCATCATGCTGTGTAGCTGGGTACTGGTGACCTATAACCGCAGAGCGGGTCTGGTGGATGTGGCCTGGAGTTTCAGTATTGCGCTTAATGTCATCATTGCGGCTTGGGTCATGGAAACTGCACCGCTGCTGGTTCGGGTATTTCTGGGTGTATTTAGCGGCATCTGGTTTTTACGCTTAACCTGGCATCTGCTGCGCCGTTATGCCAATGAAACCCGGGAAGATACCCGCTATGCCAATATGCGCCGTGCCATGGGCAGTTATCAGCATCTCGGTTTTCTGGCCTTTTTTATGTTTCAGGCCGGGCTGGTGGCACTGTTTTCCTACCCGATGCTGGAATTGCTCAATATTCCGGTCCAGCAGTGGAATGACTGGACACAGGCTACAGTGCTGGTGGCAGGCATGATCATGCTGTTGGCGCTGATCGGGGAAAGCACAGCCGACCAGCAACTCTACCGTTTCAAACTGAATCCACAAAACCAAGGCAAAACCCTGGACCAAGGCTTATGGAAATATTCACGTCATCCGAATTATTTTTTTGAATGGTTGCACTGGTTTGTCTATCCGGTTCTCGGTCTGGCAGCAGGTGTGTATGGATTATGGGTTTATCCGCTGCTGATGTGGCTGTTTCTGTACTACATCACCGGAATTCCGTTTAGTGAACAACAGGCGCTGGCACATCGCGGCGACAACTATAAAGACTATCAACGACGAACTTCAATGTTTATTCCGTGGCCACCCAAAGAGTAGGTAAATACATGGACTTTATGATTCAAAAATCTTTAAAACTGATCGAAAGCGGCAAAGTGCCCGACCCGGTGATTCGCGCAGGCATTCGCACTTTAAGCAAAAAACGTTTGGCACAGGAAGGGCGCTTTGACCCGGCACTGGCGGCACAGCGTTATATGGATGTGCTGCATATGCTGAAAAACAGCGAAATTGCCATCGAGACCGACAAAGCCAATGAACAGCACTATGAACTGCCCACCGCATTTTTCCAGGCGGTGCTGGGCAAGCGGCTGAAGTACAGCGCCAGCCTGTTTGAACAGGCGCATACCACACTGGATCAGGCCGAAGAAGCAGCATTGGCCAGCTATTGTCAGCGTGCACAGTTACAGGATGGACAGGATATTCTGGAAATTGGTTGCGGCTGGGGCTCACTCAGTCTGTATATGGCCGAGCATTATCCCAAAGCCCACATCACTGTAGTGTCGAACTCCTCGACCCAGCGTCAGTATATTCAGGAACAGGCCCGTCTGAAAAAACTGGAAAACCTGACGGTGATCACTTGCGATGTCAATGTACTGCAACTGGAATCGGCTGCTTTCGACCGTGTGGTTTCGGTGGAAATGTTTGAGCATGTGCGCAACTACCAGAAACTGTTTGAAAATATCAGCAGCTGGCTCAAAGCTGATGGCTTGCTCTGGTGCCATATTTTCTGTCACCGTTTCCTGCATTATCCGTTTGAAGTCAAAAATGAATTTGACTGGATGTCGCAATATTTCTTTAGTGGCGGCCTGATGCCGGCAGCCTCAACTTTCCTGCATTTTCAGCAGCATTTGCAGCTGGAGCAGCACTGGCAATGGGCCGGTACCCAGTATGAACGCACGGCAAATGCCTGGCTGGAGAATATGGACCAAAAGCAGGCCGAGCTGCAGCCCCTGTTTCAGCAGACCTATGGCGCAGATGCGGCCATCTGGTGGCAACGCTGGCGGATTTTCTTTATGGCCTGTGCCGAATTGTTCGGTTATGAGCATGGACGCGAGTGGGTGATCGGCCACTTTCTGTTTAAAAAGAAAGCCGTATAATTGAACGATGAATCGAATGCGCCAGCGGGGAATTGATCAATGTTAAAGCTGTTTAGGGACAAACGCGATCATCCTCTCGGTGAGGTGTTTAACCGCTACTACTGGCTGCAAATCGGATTTATTGCCTTGTCGGTGGTGATCGGCATTGCCTGTAGTGCCTGGGTGATCAAAGGCTTTTTGCTGCGCACCGCTTTGGAACAGGAAATGTCACACTACTGGCAGCGGCTGGAACGCAATCCGGCCGCCGAACTTCCCGACACCAAAAACCTGTATGGTTATCGCTGGTATGATACCCCCCCTGTGCAGTTTCAGCACATGCAGTTCGAGCAAGGCGTAAATCGGCATTTTGTCGATGGTAAAGAGCGCATGACCGTCTACGGTGAAAAAGACAGGCAACATGTGCTGCTGGTCTTTGGCGAAAGTAACGTGAACAAGCTGGTCTGGCTGTTTGGTCTAGCACCACTAATGGTCAGCCTGTTCGTGCTGTATAGCGTATTGTGGTGGTGGAACCGTCGCGCCCGGCGTTATTTTTCTCCGATTACCCGGCTGGCCAATGCACTGGAACATATCGACTGGGAGCATCAGAAAAATCAGGCTTCGCCTTTTCAGGACATCCGTACTGACTCCAATCTGGAAGCAGAATATCTCAAGCAGGCACTGGAAAAATATCATCAGGTGCTCAGCAAGTTCATTCAGCGCGAACGTGAGTTTACCGGTGATGTCAGTCATGAACTGCGCACGCCATTGACGATTTTAAAAGGCAATGTGCAACTGTGTCAGGCACGCTATGGTGACAACAAATCCTTTACCCGCCTGCACAATACTATTGAAGACATGCAGCTGCTGGTCGATACCTTACTGGCTATCGCCCGAAATACCACCAACACCCTGACGGCCGAGCCCACTATGCTGTCAGAATGTCTGGAGAATCTGGTACAGGATCTGGACAGTGTCAGCCACAACAAAGGCATGCAGATCGACCTACAAAAAGACCTCGATGAGCAGCCACGTAAACTGTATCCATCGATGACCAAAATGGTCTTTGGCAATATTTTGCGCAATGCGCTGAATTATTCGCAAGGTACAGAAATTGATGTGATTCTACAGAAAAATACAGTATTGATCGCTGATAATGGAATCGGCATCTCTTTGCCAAATAATTCTAAAGTTCAGGAGCTGTCTGGCCAGCAGTTGCAACTGGAGATCAAAGGGCATGGTATTGGCCTGCAACTGGTACAGAAGTTGTGCAAACAGCTGGGCTGGCGGGTCGAACTCTTTGACCGGCAGTATTATCTCAGTACCCATCCAGAGATTGATCTGGCAATGACGACCGGTCTGATTGTGGTAGTGTATTTAAACTAAGTTTCAGCTTTGTACGTTTAGACTTAAGCTTCCAAAGCAATCTTTAAACCCACACCAGAAATGGTATGAATCAGTTTCTGCTCAAAAGGCTTGTCGACCATTTTACGTAAATTATAAATGTGACTGCGCAAGGCATCACTTTCCGGCTCTTCATCACCCCAGAGTTCCAGCATAATTTCCTGTTTGGTGAGGACTTTAGGTGAATGACGCATCAGCAGTTTCAGCAGTTTGAACTGAATCGGGGGCAGTTCAATCGTCTGTCCAGCCCGAGTCAGCTGCTGTCTTGCGGGATCCAGAATCAAATCATGAATTTGCAGGCGACTACTGGAAACTTCACCCAATGAGCGTTTGATTAAGGCTTTGACCCGAACCACCAACTCATTAAAATCAAAGGGCTTAACCAGATAATCATCCGTGCCGGAATTAAAGCCTTTGAGTTTGTCATCCAGAGTATCGCGCGCCGTCAACATCAGTACGGGTAAATCCAATCCTTCGTCATGACGCAGCCATTCACACAGTTCATAACCCGAACCATCAGGCAGATTAATGTCTAGAAGCAAAATATGATAGCGCTGCTGTTTCAGTAATTGGCGTGCAGCGTTCAGATTGCGGGCATGATCCACCACAAAATCATGTTCTTCCAGAAACTCGCATAAGGTAGAGGCTAGTTCATAATGGTCTTCGACCATCAGGATAAAATGTTTGGACATAACGGCAGAGACTAATTCAATAATTGCTGTTTTAATTTAGCACTAAATGGCTGCGATCCCAGCCAGATATTAAAATATTGTTGTGCTAGGGGATGCTGAAGATTGCCTAACACCTGCTGATTTAGCATCAAGGTCAGGGTCTGAGTCTCTGCTTGATAGCTTATGCGATAGAGATCACCCGGTTTTACCGGCTTATAAAGCTGGGTGATTCTATCTAATACTATTAAATGTTTAGACTCTCGCTCATTACGCTTCAGAAAATGGGTCGCTGCACGCTTGAAAGCCCATTCCGGAATATTTTTTGTATAAGAAAAATCAATCTGCATATTCTGGCCTTGCCAGGGTTTTGTACAGTTCTGAGCATAATAACGGGCGACGCCAACCTGTTTCTGAGCTACCAGAAGTGGACCACGACCACACTGATTCATATTTTGGGCATGTGCCCATGAACTGAAACTGCAGAGTATCAGTAGCCCAGTATTTAATCCTATTTTTTGAAAGGCAGTACCCATGAATAAGCTCCTCCGACATAAGGTAAAGAACGATACAGGCCATTGGCTGGATCCCAGAAATCCTGCTGAAAAATAATCTTATTGTCGCGGTTGACCTTGATTTCACTGATGCCATAAGAATCCATGCTTCGTGTTGCGCCAAACATTTTAAAATCATAGGCCATATGCCAGTGCACGTAGGCAGAGTCTTGATAATAGGAGGTATTTAATAGTTTGACATTCACGTTACTGACACGCTTGTTCATCCCTTGAAAATGTTGGAGTAGATTTTGACGTGATGAAAATTGGGATAAGGTATCGTTAATAAACAGCTGATCGGCATAGAGTGATCCGGCTCGTTCAATAAATGCAGGTGTACCTAAAGTATTAAAAGCTGAAGTAAAGCGAATGCCGATGTCTTGGGCTTTAGCCTGATCCAGCGCAGTTCCCTGAATTTGGTTTCTGGATTTTGCATAATCACCTGAATAGCTGGGAATACTTTTACATCCTGCTAAAACTAGTAGCGGTAAGGACAAGGTAGCTAGCAGTATTTTTTTGATATGTTTCATATTGGCTATCCGTATTAGGTCTATGCTGATACTTTAGGCCGAAAGTCGTGAACAGAATGTGAAGAGGATGAAAGGCTGTTAAATGAGCAGTAAACAGAAGCTCTTTAATGATGGAGTAACGTGTATATCCCCAGTCCTGTCTAAGCCTTTTTTGACATTCCCCAACTTTTCGCAGAAAGCAGAAATTCATAATTTAAAGCCACGAGAATGCTTTGCATATTGAAGCTATTCCGGTCTTCGGGTAACTGTAATAGAAGTGGCAAACGTGTCACCCCATTTTCACCATTGGCAAAAGCATAATGGCGCACTCTAGCGTCAATCACCGGAATTAAATTCTTGGCTTCCAGATACACACTTTCCTGAGTGGCCTGCTTTTGCATGGCAATCATTCTGAGATAGCAATGATCGCGAACCTCAGTCAGATTCTTTTTGAGTTCATTGATCTTTAATTCATGATTTTCAGGTTTTTTAAACAGCCGTTTAAGAAAACCGCGATTTTCGGTATTTTGTATTTCACGTTCTAACTGGCGTATTTGCTGCTGGATCTGGCGAGTTTGTTCAAGCGCGTCATTCAGAAGCTCTCTAATTTCCTGGGTGGGTGCTGAAACGGCCCGCACCTGTTGCTGATAGTGAAACTCATCATGAAAAATCACAAAGATTTGGGTGCGACGTTGTTCCAGTAATTTTAAATAGGCAATATCAATCAGTGAATACTGATCCCCTAACTGGTTTATACAATCGCCGTGGAATGAACCTGTTTATCGAAGAGTTTGTGCGTATGCGTACCGATTTTGCTGTGCTGGCGGCAGATATCGACTTCTTTAAAAAGGTGAATGATACCTATGGTCATGACAAAGGCGATATTGTCTTACAAAGGCTAGCGAATGTGATGCAATATCATTTCCGAGACAATGATGTCTGCTGCCGTTCGGGAGGAGAGGAGTTTATTATTTTAATGGCTGCTTCAGATCCCATAAAAGTTTTTCAGGCAGCGGAGCGGTTACGAAAAGCAGTTGAAATTACGGAAATGGGAGAAATTGGTATAGTGACCATTTCTATTGGGATTGCTTACTGGCCGCATAGTTCTGAGGATGTCGAGGAAGTGCTGAGAATGGCAGATCAAAAACTGTATCAGGCCAAGCGTGAAGGACGCAACTGTACGCGCTAGCTTCTAGGCATCTATTGATTAAAACTGTTCAGTGTGAAATTTCAATACGCCGTATCGCTGATCTGCTGTCAACAAGTTTGATCTATTTAAACATAGATTATTCTCATCGGCCTAATGATATAATTATCATGTAAATATTCAGCTAACACAAAACTTTGAACCACATTATTTTAATAAGACCATTTGCGAATCTCGCGGGGGAAATGTATGCCTAAATCATCTCGTGACTTATTTACACCGGATGTATTCGACCTCAAATCGTTTATTTCTCCCTATATGATGGTCATTCCTCCAACGCTCTTTGCCTTGGTGATCTGGTGGACCGATCAAAGTTTTGGTTTTCTGTTTGCTCATACCGTAGCGGAACTGGTTTCAATCATTATTGCGCTCACAGCGCTGATTGTGACCGTGGTGTCACGGCATTTTACTAAAAATTATTTTGTTGTTTTGATTGCCATCGCGATTGGCTGGTGTGGATTTATTGACCTGTTCCACACCCTGCTATATAAAGGCATGCACATTCTTCCGGTGGACAGTGCCAATCAGGCCACTCAATTATGGATTGGTGCCCGGTTATTGCAGGCCTTTGCCATGCTCGCCGCGCCATTCATGCTGACACGCGTGATCAAAGCTGCCCCCTTGAACCTGTTTTTTGGTCTGTTCAGTGTCGGGATTGTGACTGCAGTCATGTTGGGTTTCTTTCCAACCGCCTTTGTTGATGGGCAAGGCCTGACCCCTTTTAAAATCTATAGTGAATATCTGATTATTGCGGTTCTGGCAATTGCGCTAGTACTGGTGTGGCAGCGCCGTGAATATTTATCAGCCCAACTGGCGTTTGGTGTCAGTCTTTCCATGCTGACCATGATGGCTTCTGAATTTGCCTTTACCCAATATGTGTCCGTATATGCCGATGCCAATCTGCTGGGGCATATTCTGAAAGTTTATTCATACTGGTTTATTTATATGGCGCTGGTTGAATCGACCATTAAAGAGCCTTTTAGCATGTTGTCCAAGGCTGCAAGCACTTATGACACCATTCCTGATCCAACCTATATTGTCACTTCTAGCCAAATGATTCAGCAGGTCAACTTAGCGGCCGCCCAGCTGCACGGCATTGCAGCGACACAATTGAGCGGACGCTCTGTGCATGAACTGGTGCATGATCCTCGGGTAAAGGCCGAAGATTGCCCGGTGTGCTCCCGATTGCAACAGGCACCGCAAGAGTTTTTAATCCAGATGACCTTGCCGGATCACAAAACGGTCGAGTGTCATGTGGCACCTTTTGCAGAACGCCTGGGTAAAAAAACCGTCTGGGTCATGGTGGTACACGATATTACCGATCGCCAGTTTTTGCTGCAGGATCTGCAGAAACGTGTAAAAGAAGTGCGATGTCTGAATCAGATCAATCAACTCTGCAATAATACCCATACCGGCATGAGCGAGCTGTTGCACAAAGTGATGCAGACAATCCCTTCCGGCTTCTCTTCTCCGGAGCGGGTTAAGCTGCAGATTGATAGTGACTGGGGTGTTTTTGGCACAGCCCCTCCGGCTCAGATGCCTTTTTTGCAATCAGTCTTTGCCAATGAGACTCAGCAATTCGGCACCTTAAGCATCTGGTATGATCCGGCAGCGGATGCCCCGACTTTTCTAGATGAAGAGCAGAGTTTAATCGATCATATCACCGGTCAGATTACCGATGTATATACCCGGATACAGTCACAAAGGCGTGTAGCACGGTTGACTTATCTCTATCAGCTGCTCATTGAAACCAACCGGGTGATTGCGCATAGCCAGAATCGGCAAGATTTGCTAACCGAGTTGCAGCAGGTGCTGTTGAATCTGGGTAGTTTTGCTAAAATTTTAATTGCAATCAAAGCAGAGGATCGAGCTGACAGTCCATTGATGATTCAGTTCCATCATAATATTAGCGCAAATATTATGCCCACTTTACGCACTCTCTTACAGCAAGATGAAAATACTCCATTGCATCAGGTGAAAAATACCAGTCCAGAGGTAGATGTCTATGCCTATTCCTTGATCAATGACGCGGACGAGAATGTTTCACCAGAATACCAGGCATGGAGACAGTACTTAAAACAGGAAAAGATAAGTCAGGCAGCATTAATCCCGTTGTTGCTTGATGGACATTTCTGGGGGCTAGTGGGGGTGTATACTACAAGGCAAGGAGAATTTGATGAGGAGCAAATTCTACTGTTGCAAAATCTTTCTAGGGACATTTCTTCTGCGTTGGAGCGTTTTTCAGCGGAGCAACAGCGTAAAACTGCCGAGACCTATTCTCAGCAGATGGAACAACGTTTCCAACAGGTATTTTTGCAGTCTCCCGTGCCAATGCATATTATTTCCGTACAGGATGAACGAATTCTTGCGGTTAATTTGGCCTATGAAAAATGGCTGGGATATAGTCTGGAAGATTTTCAAAATCGGGAAGCCTGGCTGGAAAAAGTGGCGCCTAATCCAGAGCAAAGACAGTTTATGCAGCAGAACTGGGAAGAGGCATTGCAACTGGCAAAAAACGGTAAACAGGTGCAATTTCCTGAAATTACTCTGTTAGCTAAAGATGGTAGTCAGCGTATTGCTCAGCGAACACTGGCGATTGTCGGCAATGATGTGATTCTGGCTTGGAATGATCTGACCACCATCCGCAAAACTGAACAGGCATTACGAGACAGTGAACAGCGTTTCCGGGGTATGGTGGAACAAACCGTGGTCGGGATGTATGTGCTGCGCGACAATCACTATCTGTATGTCAACCCGAGTTATGCCAATATGCTGGGCAGGTCTGCTGCAGCACTCATTGGACATAATATTCTGGAATTTAGCACCATGGCCGCAGACACACCGGCACTGATTAACCAAGAGCAGGATCAGGCTGCAGAATATTCGAGCCTATCCTGTGTGGTTCCGTTCCGACATCAAAATGGCCAGATCCGGGAATTTGCCCTGCATAGCCGTCGCATCACTTGGGATGATGGCTTGCCAGCCTCGATTGTGATGGCACAGGACATTACCGAGCAAAAGCAGGCACAGGACCAGATTGCCCGACAGCTTGAGCAGTTGGAAGCAACCATGTATGGCACCTTACAAGCTGTGTCCATAATGGTGGAATTACGCGATCCTTATACCGCGGGACATGAACGCCGTGTAGGCTTGATTGCCAGTGCCATTGCCAAAGAAATGGGCTGGGATGAAAAACGTTGTCTGCAAATGGAAGAAATTGGATTGGTACATGACATTGGTAAAATTTCAATTCCTTCAGAAATTCTGACCAAACCTACTCGTCTGACCTATCTGGAAATGGAAATGATGAAAGGTCATGCGCAGGCTGGTTATGAAATTCTCAAGGATGTTCCTTTCAATATTCCAATTGCTGAAATCATTGGTCAGCATCACGAACGCATGGATGGGACAGGTTATCCTAAAGGATTAAAAGGTGATGAGATTCATCCTGAGGCGCGTATTCTGACGGTGGCCGATGTGATCGAGTCAATGGCTACACATCGCCCATACCGTCCTGCTTTAGGCATAGAGGTTGCGCTTGCAGAAATCTTAAAAGGACGTGGAACGATTTATGATGTAGAAGTATGTGATGCAGCAGTACGTTTAATTAGGGAAAAGGGATACGTCTTGCCAAG
>NZ_VPEU01000046.1:0-18527 GCF_013416975.1 Acinetobacter sp. YH18001
GGCCAGCAAAATCAGATACTTGCTTATGCACCAGTATCATTAGACCTAAAATTCCACACGCCCTATAATACAGCGGGTATTGTTGGATCACTTAAAAGCAAAAAGGCGTATATTTCGGCACCCTATTGGTCAAGCAAAAAAAATCTGGTTGTGTTGATATCACAGCCTATTTACGATGTGAATCAAAATTATAAGGGCTTTATCAGCGGTACGATTTATCTGCAGAAGAATAATTTAATCAGTGAAATGCTGTTCAATCAATTTGATTTCAAAAAAAGTTATATGTATGTGATTGATCAGCAGAACCGTATTATCTTCCATCCAGATTCGAGTCGGATTGGCGAAAAAATTGTAAATAATACTGGTCTTGACTATATCAATGAAAACAAGAAAGGATCCGTCCGTCTAACGAATAGCTTGGGGATTGATAACCTGGCCGGTTTTGCACATGTTCCCAGTGTGAACTGGATTGTGGTTTCACAGCAACCTACGGATGAACTTCTTAAACAGGCCAATGAATTAATTTTAAAAGTTTCTATTGGCATATTTATCTTTTATCTGTTTATTTTCTTTATCGTCTGGCGGATGTCGCTATTTATTTCTTCGCCGCTGAATCGTTTGGCGAAAATGGCCAGTATGTTAAATCGAAATGATATTCAGGATAAAATCAGTCAGGTTGATCCCTGGTATTTTGAGGTATTCAAGTTTAGGGCCTCGCTACTTTTGAGCTCCAAAACATTTAATAACAAGATCTCAGAATTACGCCAACATATCAATATTGACCCCTTGACTGGCCTTTATAACCGTCGTGGCATGCAATATCTTCTGGATGAATTAATCAGTACGGGTACTCATTTTGCGGTACTCGCTATCGATATTGATTTCTTTAAAAAGATCAACGATAGCTATGGACATGACCGCGGAGATGAGGTTTTAAAGCGATTGGCTTTTTTAATGCAGAAAAATTTCAGAAGTCATGATCTCTGCTGTCGCACTGGTGGGGAAGAGTTTATCGTACTGATGATGACCTCCGATATTCGGGTTGCTTTCAATGCAGCAGAACGTCTCAGAACGAGTATGCAAGCGAGTCAAATTGAGGGAATGGAAGAAACTACCATTTCCGTGGGTATCGCATTCTGTCCGAGAGATTCAGTAAGCGTCAAACAGGTTTTTAAAATGGCAGACAATAAGCTGTATGAAGCGAAAAATAATGGACGGAACTGTGTTCGTATGACGCAAAAATTAGCCAAGTAAAATGTCGGCACAAACAGGCTTGATTTTTTTAAATCTTTTTCTGCTCAAGCATGTTCAGCACAGTGACCTTGCGGAGTTACATGAGCTTTAATCGAGATCAGCTTCAGTCTGTGCCCGAGCATGCACTGGTAAAATTTGGCATATTGGTCTGTCTGGGGAGCTTTAATGGATAAATAAAGTGAATTAAGCACGACAATTCATGTCCTTTTCCACCTTTTTACTGCTGCATGTTTTAGAATTTTAGGTAAAATCATTTTATTAATGATTTACTTATTTGGAATTCTATAACAATGACCCAGGTGCAACTGCAACAGCTACAAAAACAACTCTGGAATATTGCCAATACGTTACGTGGCACGATGGGTGCAGATGAATTCCGTGATTACATCCTCGGCTTTATTTTCTTTAAATATTTATCGGAAAAGTCGGTTAATTTTGCTAATGAATTGCTGGATGGCGAAGAAGTCAGCTTTCTTGAGCTGGATGAAAACAATCCTGAGCATGTGCCTTATATCGAAGAAATCAAAAAGAATGCCATTGCCGAAGTGGGTTATGCGCTCACGCCAAAACAGCTGTTTCATAGCTTGGCACAGCGTGGTCGTCAGGGCGAATTCATTCTGGATGATTTAACTGCGACCTTAAAATCAATTGAACAAAGCACGTTAGGTACTGACTCTGCCGATGACTTTGCCAATCTGTTTGAAGATTTGGATTTAAACTCGACCAAGCTCGGCAATAATGCCAGTGACCGTAATGCACTGGTGGCGAAAGTCCTGAGTCATTTAGATGACATTGATTTTGATATTAGTAATACCGAAGCCGATGTACTGGGTGATGCTTACGAATACCTGATTGGTGAGTTTGCATCAGGTGCGGGCAAAAAAGCGGGGGAATTCTATACCCCGCAAACCGTATCGACCTTACTGGCGAAGATTGTCACCCAAGGCAAAGAACGTTTACGTTCAGTCTATGACCCGACTTGCGGTTCGGGTTCGTTGTTACTACGTGTAAAACGTGAAGTCAAAGATGTGGATATGATTTACGGTCAGGAGATGAACCGTACCACTTACAACTTGGCGCGGATGAACATGATTCTGCATGATGTGCATTTTGCCAAGTTCGACATCAAACAGGAAAATACCTTAACCCGTCCGCAGCATTTAGATAAAAAGTTTGATGCGGTGGTGGCGAATCCACCATTTTCTGCAAAATGGTCTGCCGATCCGTTATTTTTACAAGATGAACGCTTTGCCGCGTATGGCAAATTGGCGCCAAGTTCTAAAGCCGATATGGCTTTTGTACAGCACATGCTGTATCAACTGGATGACAATGGCACCATGGCGGTGGTGTTACCGCATGGCGTATTGTTCCGTGGTTCGAGTGAGGGCGTGATTCGTCAGTATTTGATTGAACAGATGAACGTGGTGGATGCCATTATTGGTTTACCCGCCAATATTTTCTATGGCACTTCAATTCCGACCTGTATTTTGGTGTTGAAGAAAAACCGTGAGCATAGCGGCAATATTCTGTTTATTGATGCCAGCAATGATTTTGAAAAGCAGAAGAACCAAAACAAGTTATTGCCTGAGCATTTGGATAAGATTGTTGCGGCATTTGAAAAGCGCGAAAATATTGAAAAATATGCGCATGTCGCGACCTTGCAAGAAGTCAAAGATAACGATTACAACCTGAATATTCCGCGTTATGTGGATACTTTTGAAGCGGAAGCCGAGATTGATTTAGATGCGATTGCAAAACAGCTTCAAGCTTTGGAACACGACAGCCAAAAGACTGATGCCATCATTGCAGATTTTTGCAAAGAGCTTGGTGTTGCTTCTCCGTTTGCGGAGGTGAAGTAATGGCTACGCCAAAGTTAAGATTTAAAGAGTTTGATGGGAACTGGACTTTAAATAAAATTGGAGATATAGCATCTAAAGTTGGTAGCGGTAGCACTCCAAGAGGGGGAGCAGAAGCCTATACGAGTGAAGGTATTATTTTCATTAGAAGTCAAAATGTAAACAATGATAGGCTTTTACTTAATGATGTAGCTTATATTCCTGATGAAACTCATAACAAAATGTTGGGCAGTAAAGTTATTGCTAATGATATTTTGCTCAATATCACGGGTGCTTCTATTGGTCGCAGTTGTGTTGTTCCGCACGATTTCATTGAAGCCAATGTAAATCAGCACGTCTGTATTATTCGTACACCAAATGATGATCCTGTTTTTGTTCAATCATTTTTAAGTTCTGAAAATGGACAAAATGCAATTCAGGCTAAGCAAGCTGGTGGTGGTAGAGAAGGACTCAATTTTCAAGCTATTCGCTCAATTGATTTTCATTTTCCTCCATCAAAACCTGAACAAACCAAAATCGCCTCTTTTCTTTCTGCTGTGGATGAAAAGATCAGCCAACTCACGCAAAAACATGAACTGCTGAGCCAATATAAACAAGGCATGATGCAAAAGCTGTTTAGTCAGCAGTTTCGTTTTAAAGCAGATGATGGGAGTGAGTTTGGGGAGTGGGAAAATACAGTACTTGGAGATATTGCAGATATAGTTGGAGGGGGAACACCATCAACTAACAATGAGGAATATTGGAGTGGGGATGTTGTATGGCTAACACCATCTGAAATCAACCAAAAATTTATAGGTGAAAGCAAGCGAACAATTTCAGAACTTGGCGTTCAGAAGTCATCAGCAAAAAAGCTTCCTATAGGCACTATTCTTTTTACTTCTAGAGCAACTATTGGCGAAGTAGCAATTGCGATTGCAGAAGTAACTACAAACCAAGGATTTCAATCCTTTATCTCTAATGAGAAAACTTTCAATGAGTTTTTATATTATTGGATTGTAAATAATAAAAAATCATTTATTGAACGAGCGAGCGGTTCTACTTTTCTGGAAATTAGTAAAAGTAAAATTCAACCGATGGAAATTTCACTTCCTTGCTTAGAAGAACAAACTAAAATCGCCAATTTCTTATCTGCTATTGATCAAAAAATTGAAGTGGTGGCAGAGCAAATTGAACAGGCCAAAACTTGGAAAAAAGGCTTGTTACAGCAGATGTTTGTGTAGGGGGAAATTGTTATGGCGAATTGGTTAGTTACTGTTAATTACGATGAATTTGATTTAGAAAAAGCCTTTGATGCTTTACCCACAATTTATTGGAAAAACTCAGCAACGACAGAGGGTAAAGGACTTCAGCTCAATGACATTGTTCATGTCTATGTTACTCAGCCTATATCTAAAGTCATGTATCAATTCAAAGTGATTGGGCAAGCAGATAAATCAGAATATCCTTTCGCTCAAAAAGCATTCTGGAAAGATAGAACCCAACTGGATAGCATCAAGAGCTATGCTGTTTTTGAAAAATTAAAAAAAGTCGATAAAGCCTCTTTATCCTTTGATTATTTTGTCCAGAATAACTTAATCTCTGGTGCACCTATTCAAGGCCGTCGCACAGATCGAGATAAAGCTTCAAATGATCCAATCCGCATTTTTTTAACTCATATTTTTAATGAGTTTAAAACTGATAGTGTGAATACCGACTATCCCGATGAAGCAGGTTTAGAAAATGAAACCTTTCCAGAAGGAGCTAAGCAAACGGTTTTAGTGAATAAATATGAGCGTAACCCTGAAGCAAGGGCTAAATGTATAGAAATTTATGGAACACGTTGTTGCGTTTGTGGCTTGAGCTTTGAACATATGTATGGCTCATTTGCTAAAGATTTCATCCATGTACATCATCTTAAGCCTTTGCACACGATTGGCGAAGAGTATGAAGTAGATCCTAAAGAGGATCTAAGACCAGTCTGTCCTAACTGTCACGCCATGCTCCATAAAACCGAAAATGGTATTCCAATGACAATTCAGAGATTAAAACTTTTATATAGCGTTTCTTTGAGTAATCCGCTTAGACAAACATTTGAAGAATAAATAATTCGAGATTTTTAATGCAGCTTTATCAAACCCAAGCACAGTCATTAGTAGAACTTATAGAAGATCCTTTTCGTCTGGAAAGAGAGATTCAAAGCCTGTTTGAAAGCAATCTTTACAGTTTTACAGGTTTGGAATTCATCAAGTCTGAATTCACCATTAAAAACAACCGTATTGATACACTGGCTTTCGATCCCGAAAGTCAGGCCTTCGTAATTATCGAATACAAGCGTGAACGCAATTATAGCGTGATTGATCAAGGCGTTTCTTATCTGAATCTGATGCTCGACTATAAGGCAGATTTTATCGTGGAGTACAACGAGAGCCAGAGCAAACAGCTTAAACGTCACGATGTCGACTGGTCACAAAGCCGAATCATCTTTGTTTCACCGAGCTTTACCGACTATCAAAAGCAGTCCACCAACTTTAAAGATTTAGGTATTGAGCTGTGGGAAATCAAACGTTATCAGGGTGGAATTGTTTCTGTCAATCCATTGCAGAAAGCCAAATCAGCGCCTTCAATAAAGCAAGTGCAAAAGGTTGAGTCTGAAGACATTCAAAAGATTGCCAAAGAAATTCAGCAATATGATGAAGCCTATCACTTGGCGGATAAGTCCGATGACATCAAAGAGCTATATGAGCAATTCAGGGACTCAATTCTGGGCTTAACTACCGATTTAGATATCCATCCTAAGAAAATGTATATCGCCTTCCGTAAGGGTAAGCGCAACTATGTCTATATGAGTATTGGGACAAAGCAAATTCGTATATGGTTGAATATGCCTTTTAATCAACTGGATGACCCGAAACAGCTCGCGAAAGATGTGACCAATATTGGACATTGGGGCAATGGCGATTGTGAGGTGATCGTGTCAGATACAGAAAATTTAGAATATATCTTGAGTTTAATTAAACAGACATTGAAGTGAATAATTTAAGATTTTAGAGGGGAAGGAAATGACAGTACAAAGCGAATACCAACTTGAAAACGAACTGATTGGCCAGCTGCAGCAATTAAGTTATGCCTCAGTCACGCTCAAGGACGAACGCCAGCTACTGTCTAACCTGAAAACTCAAATTGAACGCGCTAATGGACTTGCACCACTGTCTGAAACTGAATGGAAACAGGTCATCAGCTTTTTGAATACCGGAACGGTATTTGAACGGGCCAAGAATTTGCGTGATCTGTTCCCGGTCAAATTTGATGACGGTTCAAGTAAGCACATCTTTTTCCTGTCAGATGACCCCAGCAAAAACATCTATCAGGTGACCAATCAAATCACCATTGATCACCGCGACTATAATGGCAGAACCAGCCGTTTTGATGTGACTCTGTTGGTCAATGGTCTGCCACTGGTTCAGATCGAGCTGAAAAAGCGTGGCATGGAAATTGCCGAAGCCTTTAACCAAACCCAACGTTATATCCGTGAAGCGTATTGGGCTGGACAAGGTCTGTTTGGTTTTATCCAGCTGTTTGTGATCAGTAATGGTGCCAATACCCGTTATTATTCTAACGGCACCACAGGCATCGAGTTTGCCTTTCCATGGGCCGATGTCAATAACAAACACATCAATGAAATTGTCGACTTTGCCGAAGCTTTTCTCAATCAGCAGCATCTGACCCAAATGCTGACCCAATACATGGTGCTGCTAGAAACCACGAAAAGCCTGATGGTGCTACGTCCCTATCAGATTTATGCAGTACAGAAAATTGTGGAGCATGTGCAAAACTCCGATCAGAACGGCTATATCTGGCATACCACCGGTTCAGGCAAAACCCTGACCTCGTTTAAAGCCAGCCAGATCATCATGCAAATGCCGGACGTGGAAAAAGTCCTGTTTGTGGTGGACAGGAACGACCTGGACACGCAAACCTCACGCGAATTTAATGCCTTTAAAGCCGAAAGTGTCGACAGCACCGATAGCACGCATACTTTGGTCAAGCAGCTGGATCAACGCCATGACAAACTGATTGTCACCACCATCCAGAAGCTAAACCGGGCCATCAGCACGGATCGCTATCTGGAATACATTGATTATCTCAAAGACCAGAAAGTGGTGTTTATCTTTGATGAATGTCATCGCAGCCAGTTTGGTGAGACCCATCAGAATATCAAGAAGTTCTTTGGCAATGCCCAGATGTTTGGCTTTACCGGAACGCCAATTTTTGAGGAAAATAGCCAGTCTAAAGCCGGCCTGAAACTCACTACAGATTACCTGTTCAATGAATGCCTGCACCAATATGTGATCGTGGATGCCATCCGTGATCGTAACGTACTGCAATTCCAGATTGATTACCGGGGTAAATATACGGCTAAGGGTATGCAGCACAACCTCGACTATGATGATGAGGTCGAAGGCATTGATACCCGGGAACTCTACGACAATCCACAGCGCCTGGAAATGATTGCCCGCTATATTGTCGAGACGCATGATACCAAAACCCGTAATCGTGAATTTACCGCGATGTTCTGTGTCAGTTCGGTCGATATGTTGACCCAGTACTATGAACTGTTTGAAAAGGTTCAGGCCGAGAAACAGCAACAGGATGAAGAGCAGGGCCGACTGTTCAAACCGCTGACGATTGCGACGATTTTCTCCTATGCCGCCAATGAAGCAGTCCCAGTAGATGAGCAAAACGGGCTGATCCATGAAGAAGCAGCCGATATTCCCAGCCAGATCAATCCGTCCAGTCGCGACAAGCTGGACCGTTATATTGCCCAGTATAACCAGCAGTTTAAGACCAACTACAATTCTGGCGACCAGTTCTATGCCTATTACCGCGACATTGCCGATCGGGTCAAAAAGAAACAGATTGATATCCTGCTTGTGGTGAATATGTTTCTGACCGGTTTTGATTCCAAGCCCTTAAATACCCTGTATGTCGACAAGAACCTGAAATACCATGGCCTGATTCAGGCCTTCTCGCGAACCAACCGCGTCTTTAACGACAAAAAACCTTTCGGCAACATCATCTGTTTCCGTAACCTGAAACGCGCCACTGATGAAGCACTGGCATTATTTTCCAATAAAGAAGCGCAAAAAGTGGTACTGGTGCCAAGTTATGAAGAAATTCAGCAGGACTATGAAGTGGCAGTACAGAAGCTACTAAATATTACCCCTGATTATCAAAGTGTCGACGAACTCATCACTGAAGATCAGCAGCTGGCGTTCATTAAAGCCTTTCGAGAAGTGATGCGTTACAACGCCCAGCTGCAAACCTTTATTGAATATGATCAGGACCAGACTGCACTGGATAAACAGCATTTTGCCAACTTTGCGTCCAAGTATGCCGATCTATGTCGTGATGTACGCAAGACCACTAAAAAAGAAAAAGTATCGGTACTGGACGATGTCGATTTTCAGCTGGACTTACTGCACAGTGACCGGATCAATGTTGGTTATATCATCAACCTGCTACAACTGGCTGTGAATAGTGATGATGAAGACAAACGTAAGAAGTATGAAGCTCAGGTCTATGACCTGATTGGCAATGAAATCACCCTGTATGACAAGCAGGCGCTGATCCAGAAGTTTATTGAAGAAAACCTGCCCAAGATGATCAATGGCCAGAGCGTACAAACGGCCTTTGCTCAGTTCTGGGATGCTGAAAAAGAACAGGCCTATCAGTACCTCTGTACAGAAGAAAACCTGAAACCAGAAGCAATGAAGCAAGTTCTGGAACATTACGAGTTCACCAAACGTTTACCACGTAAGGAAGAATTGAAAGACTTGCTGAACTTTAAAGTGAAGCTGTTTGAACGGGAAAATGTGTTGAGTAATCTGCTGGTCAAGACCCGAAAGCTGATTGAAAAGTTTTATGTGGGGTTTTAACAGCAGCCCGTGAAGTGATCCAATAATCTAGAGCTAGAAGAGACTATTCATTTTGAAACTGCTTCAAATGATTTTGGACTTCTCATATCAGGTTACATCTGAAAAACACATATATTTTATATTGCGAATATGCGTATATTCATATATAAAGCTATGATTCATTGATAAGAGTAAAGCTCATGGATCAAATGCCAAAAGTCCAAATTTATCATAATCCAGCCTGTGGTACCTCACGCAATACGCTGGCTTTAATTCGCAATGCGGGAATTGAGCCTGAAGTGATCGAATATCTAGTTACGCCTCCTTCTCGTGATGAGCTGATTCAACTGATTTCTGATGCAGGTTTATCGGTAAGAGATGCGCTCCGTAAAAATGTCGATCCCTATACCGAGCTGAATCTAGATGATGCCGGCTGGAGCGATGAGAAACTGCTTGATGCCATGCTGCAACATCCGATCCTGATCAACCGCCCGTTGGTGGTTACCGAGCTTGGAACCCGATTATGCCGCCCATCGGAAGTGGTACTGGATATTCTGCCTTCGCCACAATTAAAAGCCTTTGCCAAAGAAGACGGTGAAATCATCGTGGATCAACAGGGCAATCGGGTAAAATAAAGTGTCCCCCCTACGAAAAAGCTTCAACTTGATTGGAGCTTTTTTATCTGAAAAACACATGGACGATGATCCATATCATTTACATACTGAATGAAATAGGTTCTTGAAGGATAAAGGAATTGGATCATCAGCAGGCAGTTTCCCCGTATCAGGTTTTGACAGAGAGTACCATTTTTCAAATCTTACACAGGCTACCGACTGGAAACTGTTGCGCAGGTCAATGGTTCAAAAATCTGCCGATGAGTGCATCGACCTGATCTCATCCCCCTAAAACCAGGAGCTTTAAATGGAAAGCATAATCGCGATTTTTGCCTGGCTGAATGATGTGCTGCTTAAAATGACCTGGCTCTCGGAAGGCGTGCGCTGGCTGGTCGAAAATGTCTTCGGTTTATCGGTGGTGACCCGGCTCGGTGGCAGTATTCACTTCTTTATTTATGATGTTTTTAAGATCTTTATTCTGCTCTCAGTCCTGATCTATAGCCTGTCGTATATCCAGAGTTATTTTCCGCCTGAACGCACCAAGCAGATTTTAGGTCGGATGACCGGGATCAAAGCCAATATCATGGGAGCTTTACTCGGCACCATTACCCCATTTTGTTCCTGTTCTTCCATTCCGCTGTTTATCGGTTTTACCCGTGCCGGACTGCCTGTGGGAGTGACCTTTTCCTTTCTGATTTCATCTCCCTTAGTCGATCTGGCTTCGATTATTTTATTGGCCAGTATTTTTAACTGGAAAATTGCCATGGTCTATGTGCTGCTGGGGTTAGTGCTGGCGGTATTGGGTGGCTCATTGATTAGCTATTTGAAAATGGAAAGGTATGTGGCTGAGTTTGTGACCCATCATCAGGCGATTCAGGGAGAAGATGAAGATTTCAGTATGACCGCGAAAGAGCGGCGTGCATTTGCCTGGGAACAGGTGGTGGAAATTTTTAGCAAGGTCTGGATGTATGTTTTGATTGGCGTAGGGATTGGCGCGGCAATTCATAACTGGATTCCTGAACAGTGGATTACCGCCTTGCTTGGTCAGGAACATTGGTATTCCGTACTGATTGCTACAATCGTAGGCATGCCGATGTATGCGGATATTTTTGGCACTTTGCCGATTGCAGAAGCTTTGGTGGCGAAAGGTGTGGGGCTAGGGACGGTATTGGCCTTTATGATGGCGGTAACAGCACTTTCCCTACCATCCCTGATCCTGTTAAAACAGGTGGTGAAAACTCGTTTATTGAGCCTGTTTATAGGGATCGTTTTTGTGGGAATCTTGATTATTGGTTATAGCCTGAATACTTTGGGTGACTGGTTTTTATAAAACGTGTGGAGAATAAAAGATGAAAATTAAAGTCTTGGGTACAGGTTGTCGTAAATGTAAGGCTTTACTCGCAGCGACGGAGGAAGCAGTGAAAAGCAGTGGGGTACAAGCTGAAATTGAGTATGTCACGGATATGATGCAGATTGCCGAAACCGGACTGTTAAGCACACCGGGTCTGATGATTGACAGTAAAATCGTATCGAGTGGTAAAATTCTGGAAGCTCAGGCTATCGCGGAACTGATCGAGAAAAATAAATAACTTCAAAATTAAAGTTGTAGCGAAGAAAACCAGTGGTTCAAGTCGCTGGTTTTTCTATATTGGAAGAAGAGGGAAACTGTTAAATCCAGCGCTTTCTGGCTGTGATATCCTGATCCAGATATAATTTTTCACTTGTACTATTTACTATATATATGGATATGTATATATTTGCATAATAGAAGGGGAGCAGCTATGGACCACGTTCAGTTTTTTAAATGTTTATCTGATGAAACACGTCTCAGTATTGTCCTGCTGATTGCGGAAAATAAAGAGCAATGCGTCTGTGATCTGACCGATAAACTGCAGTTAAGCCAACCAAAAATTTCACGGCATTTGGCCTTGTTGCGGTCTTGCGGTCTGCTCAACGATCGTCGGCAAAGCCAGTGGGTGTACTACAGCCTCAATCCGCAATTACCGGCCTGGTGCTTTGAAATTCTGGACGTACTGAAACGTAGTGACGTTCCGGTTTTATTTGATTCTTCCGCTCTATCGATTCAGAGCCATTGCGAGTAAGTTTTCATGAAATTTTTGTTTTTATGCACGGGGAACAGTTGCCGCAGCATTCTATCTGAAGTGTTGTTCAATAGCCGTGCGCCAGAAGGCTGGGTCGCTTACAGTGCTGGCAGCAAACCTTCCGGTCAGGTGCATCCCTTGACGCTTGAAACCCTGCACAATCTGGGCTTGTCGACTAAAGGCTTATCCAGCAAGACGATTGATGCCTGTGAACAGTATCAGCCAGACGTGGTGATTACCGTCTGTGATGCGGCTGCACAGGAAGCGTGTCCTCTTTATCTTGGCGGAGCGATCAAGGCGCACTGGGGCCTGTCTGATCCGTCACATTTAGAGGTGGATAAAGAAGAAAAAATGCAAGCCTTTATGAACACTGTTGAACATATCAATCGTCGCCTGGATACTTTGTTTAAACTTAACGTAGATGAACTTTCTCGCTCACAATTGATTGCAGCGATTAATCAAATTTCGAATGTTGAGTAAGTCACATGTCTGAAAAACGCATGTCCTTTTTAGATCGCAACCTGACGCTGTGGATTTTTATTGCCATGGCGTTAGGCATCGCAATAGGAAACTTTTTTCCTCAAGCATCGGTTGCTCTGGATCAATTCAGTATTAATTCAGTCAATATTCCAATCGCGATTGGTCTGATTCTGATGATGTATCCACCCCTGGCAAAAGTGGATTATGCGACCTTGCCACAAGTGTTTAAGGATAAAAAAACCCTGACGCTATCTTTAATTCAAAACTGGTTGATTGCTCCGGTACTGATGTTTGCGTTGGCTGTGATTTTTTTGCATAGCTATCCAGAGTATATGACAGGCGTGATCCTGATTGGTTTAGCTCGATGTATCGCCATGGTACTGGTGTGGAATGGTCTGGCCTGTGGTGATAACCAATATGTTGCAGCATTGGTGGCGTTTAACAGTATTTTCCAGATTTTATTCTTCAGTACCTACGCCTGGTTATTCCTGACCTTCCTTCCGCCATATTTTGGTATTGAAGCTCAAGTGATCAATGTTAGCTTCTGGACCATTACCCATGCTGTTCTGATTTATCTTGGAATTCCGTTCTTATTGGGTTTCTTAACGCGCTTAATTTTGGTGAAACAAAAAGGCGTGGAATGGTATCAAACCAGGTTCATTCCAAAAATCAGCCCGCTGAGTTTAATGGCTTTGCTGTTTACGATTTTGGCGATGTTTAGCTTAAAAGGGGGTGATGTTGTGAGTCTTCCACTGGAAGTTTTACGCATCGCGATTCCTTTAATCATTTACTTTGTGGCCATGTTCTTTATTAGCTTCTTTATGAGTAAATGGATGGGCAATGATTATCCAAAAACTGCTGCAATCTCATTTACTGCGGCTGGAAATAATTTTGAATTATCACTTGCAGTCGCCATTGCAACTTTTGGTATTGCTTCGCCGGTTGCTTTTACCACGATTATTGGGCCATTGGTTGAAGTACCTGTGTTAATTGCTTTAGTGAGTGTTTCACTGTGGCTAAGAAAGAAATATTTTAAAGAGGCTTGATATGATGAACCTGCCTAACGTAGATCCAAATCTTATTGAACAACCCACCTTTGAAAAAGTCCAAGCCAAAGAACTAGCTCATCCTCCTCGGATTTTACTGCTCTATGGGTCTAATCGGGAACGTTCTTACAGTCGCCTTGCAGTTCTTGAAGCTGGTCGAATCCTTGAATATTTTGGGGCAGAAGTAAAAATCTTTCATCCTAAAGGGCTTCCTTTACCTGAAGATGCAGATACTGAGCATCCAAAAGTAAAAGAGTTGCATGAACTTTTAGCATGGTCAGAAGGCATGGTGTGGTGTTCACCGGAACGACATGGTTCTATGAGTTCCATCTTTAAATCCCAGATTGACTGGATTCCACTGGCAGGGGGCGCAATTCGTGCCACTCAAGGAAAAACCCTTGCCTTGATGCAAGTCAGTGGGGGATCACAGTCCTTTAACAGTCTGAACCAGATGCGTGTTTTGGGGCGTTGGATGCGGATGATCACGATTCCAAATCAGTCTTCAATTCCAAAAGCATTCCTGGAATTTGAAGAAGATGGACGAATGAAGCCATCAGCATTCTATGACCGGATTGTGGATGTGATGGAAGAACTGTATAAATTTACCTTGCTGACTCGTGGTCAAAGCAAATACCTGACAGATCGTTATTCAGAACGCAAGGAATCGGCTGAAGAGCTTTCCAAACGGGTAAATCAGCGCAGTTTGTAAGACTGAATTTGCTTGATCAGGCTGTCCGGTCAATCAGAGAAATCAGCAGAAACCCGCTGAAAAAGCGGGATGCTGCATCAAGAACGACAGAAAAATGCAAGGGGAAAAGGCTTTGGACATAAAACAGATCGAAACAGATGTGATCATCATCGGTGCTGGACAGGCCGGTTTGTCCACGGCTTATTTCTTAAAGCGCAAGAATATTCCGTTTATCATCCTGGATGATCAGCCTCAGCCTGGAGGTGCCTGGCAGCATGCCTGGGAGTCCTTGCGTCTTTTCTCCCCGAATAGCTGGAGTTCGCTGTCGGGCTGGATGATGCCGGCGACCGAACAGACCTATCCGACCCGCAATGAGGTGATCGATTATTTGACCGCCTATGAGCAGCGCTATCACTTTCCTGTAGTTCGTCCGGTGCATGTGGAGCGCGTGGAAAACAAAGGGACATATTTAGAGGTCTATGCCGGGGAACAATCCTGGAAAGCCAAAGCGGTGGTAAGCGCTACAGGGACATGGAGCCAACCATTTATTCCCGAGTATGCAGGTCGTGAGCATTTTCAGGGTATACAACTTCATTCAGCAGATTATAAAAATGCTGAGTTATTTAAAAACAAGAAAGTCATGATCGTGGGTAGTGGCAACTCCGGTGCGCAAATCCTGGCCGAGGTTTCCCAGGTAGCTGAAACGCTTTGGATCACCCAGACACCGCCGCAATTTCTGGCAGATGATGTTGATGGCCGTGTCCTGTTCTTAAGGGCGACCGAGCGTTTGAAAGCCCAGCAGCAAGGTAGAAAGATCGAGCAGCCCATTGGTGGTCTGGGCGATATTGTCATGATTGATTCAGTCAAAGAGGCACGTGAGCGAGGCGTTTTACAGAGCAAGCGTCCATTTTCGGCTTTTACCGAACATGGCGTGATGTGGGAAGATGGCAGCACCGCGCAAGTGGATGCAGTGATCTGGTGTACCGGATTTAAGGCGGCGCTGAATCATCTTAGCAGCCTCGGGATTATCCAGCAGGACCAGACCATCGCAGTGAAGGATGGCCGCTCGGTTCAGCTGCCGAATTTATGGCTGGTCGGTTATGGGGAATGGACCGGTGCTGCTTCGGCGACGCTGGTCGGAGTTTCCCGGACATCCAGGGCAGTGGCCGATGAAATCGCTGCGTTTTTAGATTGAAATGACTTGATCCTGCTTCAAACGAAAAAATTGAGTGAATAGCATCTGCCTGCAACAAGTATCATATCCTATGGTCTGATGCTCGCGATGATCTGGCTACCTTTTAATCAGGTAACTTATGCCCACAATGCGGGCAGAAGAAATACTTGTTTTTTTCCTGCTCGAGTTGTTCTTTCTTGCGCTCATGAATAAGCTCTAACAGGATATCCTGCATTTGCTCTGTGCTCAGCCCGACTTCTTTACGTAAAGTTTCAATTTTTTCTTGATCTTCAATCAAGTCAATTTCTGCGTCATCAAGCAGTTCACGAAATCTTAATTCCAGCTTGTGTTTGCGTTGTCTCAGCTCATTGGCCAGAATACCCGCAGGAAGTGCTGCCAGACCTACCCCTAAAATGGTAATTAAAGCCCCCAGAAAGCGGCCTAAGGGGGTGATTGGTGTCACATCGCCATAGCCGACTGTGGTCAGCGTCACCACCGCCCACCACATGGACGCAGGGATGGAGCTAAAGACTTCCGGTTGTGCCTTGTTTTCAACCACATATACCCCAGCCGCCGCAATGATGATCATGATCAGCAGGATAAAAATAACTGCCTGAAATGAGCCTTTTTCGCGCTTGATCACCCGCAATAAAATCTGCAGGGAGACAAAATAACGGGTTAATTTGAGTAATCTGAATAATCGAAGGATTCGCAGGTAGCGTAAATCCAGATGTACAAAGAAATTAATATAGGCCGGGAGAATTGCCAACAGGTCAATGATGGCACCGCCACTGCGGATCCATAACCATCGGTTTTTCCATGCTCCTTCAAAGGGGTCTTTTTCCGCAATGGCCCAAAATCTTAATAAATATTCCAGGGTAAAAATAAAGATCGAGAATAATTCAAAGGCATCAAACAGCAGCTGATAGGATTGATAGAGGTCATTGATCGATTCAAGTAAAACGGCAGCAGTATTCCCAATAATCAATACGATCAGAAATATATTGATGACGCGACTTGATTGGTGTAAAAATAAAGTTAGTAAATAAATGATATAAATCAAATATTTTTTTATTAAATATAAAATCTATTTGAATTAATTTTGTTAGTTTTGGGACTGTGTTATTCTATTATTGTAACGCTAAAAATAATTTACCTGTGCAGAAAAAAATGATGACACCATTGCTCATTGATGCATTAACAATATCTGAAGGTAGGTTTGAAAAACCATGCCCAGTTTTAGTTTTGAAAATGATGTTACTCAATGAGGAAATGAGCAGTGAGTCTTCAAAAAAAATTAAAAATCAAGCCTTACTACTGCTCGCGATATATCGTAAGTTACTGCTTGCTGTCGATAGGGATGTATGTAAGGTAAAAACTCTAAAGGATAGTGTGAAAAGAAGGCACTGGGGTAAAGTGGATAAAGCACAGGACAAGATGGTGGTTGCAAAGCAACTTCGACTAAAGCATTTAGATCTAGAAGAAATGATTTTATTTTTAAATACACAGCATTTTTTAAAACAGCTGCCGATTTTCTTTGTTCAAAAATTGGTTGATTGGGCACCACCGGTGGTGAGTGGTAATTTTTTAATCGAAAATGTTTTAGCAGGCTATATCGCCCAAAAGATTTTGCCATTAGAAAAAATTAAAGTAAAAGAGCTTGGAAAATCTGTGCAACCATATTTTCATTTAGCTGACTTTTTTGTATTTTTACCTCAATTGGAGGAACTTTATCAAAAACATCAGCAGCAAATTGTTTGTGCGGCACCAACTGCAGAAGTTGCTTTAGCTTTAACAGACTGGAAGAAGGCATGGGTCTATCGTATTCGGAGTAGTTCATGAATAAGCATTTGGTGAAGCTCCTAGAATGTATTAATCAGAATGAAAATATAGAAGAAAAAGAACTGATCCAAGCATTATTTTTGTTGCGTGCACACTGTAGCTTAGCTGGTATTGTTGTCATTTGTCAGCGAATCTTTACATTGATTGAGGATGATGAATTACCAGAATTTCGTGATGAGCTTAATACGTTAAAGATCATTAGTAGATTACAGGAATCTAATAAATATGCACATTTTTTCTCAGAAACAATAGATAGAAACATACATAAACTCACGCCATTGCGTCCTTACACTGGAGACAGTGGGATTTGTGACTTGCTATTGATTCAACCAGGAATAAATCGAAATAATCAGTCTTTTGATACTGTAATCATGTGGTTTTTAGAACAAATCTTTCACTTTCAAAGAAAACTACATACTCTAGAGCTTTATAGTAAATATTTAAAGGGTAATGGAAGCATAAAGCTGAAAGCTGAAAAGGGATCTCGTGTGTATAACGCCTTTTTAGCGATTAGGCTGTTGGGTGATCCAAGTCATGAGGATATTTTAGAACGAGTCAAAGACTTAATCACTCAAAACGGACCGGAACAATGGATTCGTTCGATGTCCGGTCGTTCTGAAGATAAACGATTAAAAGAAGTTTTTTATCCATTAAAGCTGTTTTTATCCCAAATTTGGGAAAACAATCCACTAAAAAATAAGAAGAAACGTCCAGAGTTTGTACACCATATAGGGTTAAAGCATCAAAAACTTATCTTGCAACGATATGGCTCATTAAGTATTGTCATCCAACCTTTGGAGGAGATTGATGAAATTCATCGTGGTCTGGTCTCTGAAGTATTTGCGGATGATGAGATTGAAGAAGATGAAACACCATTGGAGCCATTGTTTACATTTTTTTTGGCAGAACAATCCGATTTAATTCGAGGGCTTTATGCATCTAAGTCTATTTCTCAGCATGTTGAAGCTACAAATGTTGGTTTAGTTTGGACCAAATACCGATTGTCATTAAATTCGATTCAAGAAGTGTTGAGGCTTTGTCAACCATCTAAGGCGGATAGCAGCTTAATTTTACGTGCAAAATTAGCTTTAATATTGAGTTTACTCACAGGACGTTCGGTGAGTGAATTAACAGCGCCGTGTTTTAGTCAAAATACTGATCAGAATAATATTGCTATTCAGTATGATCATACTTTATCTGCATACGTATTGAGTGTTTTAGCAGGGACACCGACACTCAAAACAAAGCCAGAACATTCTAAATTTCATGTGCCATGGACCAAGAAATTACATTTAGTTTTACCAAGTGAACTCAATGATTTGGTGAGTCAAGTCAAAAATCTTGGGATTACAAGACGTCATATGGCAGTTGAACGTGACGTGAGTGAACTGATTAACCGTTTACCTCAAGAGCTAGAAATCAGCCTCAAAAGCATTCGAGATATTCTTCCACGGTTGATGATGAATTCTAAACGTGCAAGACCAATCCCTTCGTTTGGAATTTGCGCGAAGTCGAATGCACGATCCGGATTACCGACGTTCATCATGACTTTGAACGGAAGAGCAGGCATTGATTCG
>NZ_VPEU01000047.1:0-16835 GCF_013416975.1 Acinetobacter sp. YH18001
GCTGCTGTGCTTTAACTGGATTTTGTTGATCTAAGTATTTTTGATACCAAACACGTAGTGTTTCAGGAGTACAGCCAATTTTAGGAGCAATTGCTGTGATTGCAGCCCAATTCGATGGATAATCTTTTTCAGATTCAATCAATAATTGAACCGCTCTTTCTCTGATTTCAGGGGTATATTTTAATTTTGTCATCGGGATAGTCTCTCAGAATATTGACTCTCCGACAAACCCGGTACGGTTCAACTGGATAAATGCTTCAGTTTTTCCATACGCCATTCACTGATCAAGAGCATCGTAATAAGCCAATCGATTTTCTACAATGATGATACAGGGTGGGTAACCAACTTTTAATAATTCTAAATTTATCAAAAGACGTGATGTACGTTCATTGCCATCAATGAATGGATGGATGCCTACAAAATCTGCATGCACTTTAGCTGCACGTTCAAGCCGATCCGGTGGTGGTTCAGCAGACCAATCCACTTAAGGTTGGGGAGGTTTTAGAGGCGCAGCTCGGAAGAACATCAGGAATTTCAGCTGATCAACCTTTGGTCAGTTGGTTTAAAATTAAAGCCTATAGTGATGGCACATTCAAATATGGTGGTCCCATGATGCATGAGGTTAAAGCGGATATCGGGCCGAGTATATTACTGAAAATCGACAGTATTGAAATTGGGGCAGCTCTTATAAAGCCCAGTTGCTGGATCGTATTTTGATGCTATCCAGATCTTTGACATGGCGGTCGCTTCATACAGCGGACTTTTAGCTCATTCATTCAAATGTTGCAGCTGTCATAGATCACTTTAGCTGAAATCGATAAGTGCTGGCTAAACATGCTCAGGAATCCAACATTTCATTTAAACTCAACAAAATATCTATAAATCTATGCAGGAACCTGTTGTAAATTAGACACTCGAAGAAAATAAATAAAGCTTTATCTTTCTTATTCAATATTGGATGCATCAACCGGAGATTCTCAGTTGCGCGCTGCCCGCTATAAAATTTTGCTCATCATCTTATTGCTACTGGCAGTCGGTTTTGCTCTGTTCCGCTGGTGGCAGGGGCCGGTTCTACCAAGCTATACCTTGAGCACCATGCCGCTGATACAAAATGTAGTGGCCACCGGACGCGTGGCGACAGTCTCGCGTGCTCAGGTGGGCAGTGAAATTAGTGGCGTAGTGCTTGAGCGGCGGGTCACGGAAGGAGATCAGGTGAAACCTGGTGATCTCTTGGTGGTGCTGAAATCGGATGAATTACTGGCTCAAGTACGACAGGCTGAACTGGCACTGACTGAATTGGCCACCAGCAGACGACCACAGGCGACAGCAGAACTGGCCAGTGCCAAAGCACAACTGGAACAGGCCAGTCGTGAAGCAGCACGGAGACGTAATGCCGAAGCGGGCATCCTGTCGGCTGAAGAAATAGAACAGGCCTTAGAGGCAGAAAGAGTTGCCCGCAACAATTATGAAACCGTTCGTCTAAAAGCAGCGGCATTGTCTACGGGACAAGTTGAAGAAGCATCGCTTCGGGAACAGCTGGCAGTGGCGCAGGCGCAACTGGCAAAAACCAAAATTCGGGCTGCGGTCGCAGGTACAGTACTGACACGGGATGTCGAGCCAGGCGATCTGGTTCAACCAGGACAAACCTTATTTACCATTGCCTTAACGGGCAATACAGAAATCCGGGTGCCACTCGATGAACGGAATTTACCGCAACTGGCCTTAGGGCAAAATGCCACCGTGATTAGCGATGCTTATCCGGATCAGTCTTTTCCGGCCCGCATTAACTTTATTGCACCGAGCATTGATCCGCAGCGGGGCACGGTAGAGGTCAGATTAACCGTCAACCCGGTGCCAGATTTTCTGCGTCAGGACATGACCGTATCGGTCAATGTCGAGACAGATAAACGGGAGCGGGCACTGGCTATTCCGAACGATGCGCTTAGCAATATTAAAGGCAATAAGGCAGTGGTCGTGTTGGTACGTGATAGAAAAATCCAGCGCCAACCGGTGACTTTAGGTTTACGGGGTCTGGCCATGTCAGAAGTAACTTCAGGTTTGAGTGAGGGTGATCAGGTGCTGGCCAATGCCGAATCGTTACTGGAAGAGGGTGCGCGAGTCCGTCTCAAGCCACAAGATAGCTCATTGATGAGCTCGACTGACGCGACCGATAGCAAGAATGAATTACCGGTGAAATTCGATTGAAAAAATTTTTCGAGCGGCTTTGGATCGAATGGAAAATCGCGATCAGTTTTTTGCGCGAAGGTCGCGCGCAGTCCATTATGATCACGGTGGGCGTCGCCGTTGGTGTGGCGGTGATTGTGTTTATCACGGCCCTGATTCAGGGGCTACAGGCCAATATTGTCGAACGTACATTAGGTACACAGGCACATATCCGTCTGCTCTCACCCGATGAAGTCAACCGGATTGTGCCGCCGCCTGCCGGGACGGTGCAATTGTTACAGGAAGATAAACGCGCACAACGACTGCGTTCCATCAATAATTGGCAGCAGATTACCGAAACGCTGGATCAGTTGCCGATATTAACTGCTGTGTCGCCTGTGGTCTCCGGGCCGGCCTTTGTACAACGCGGTGATGCGATTGAATCCGTGGCCTTGGTCGGAATGGATCTGGAGCGTTATCAGCAGATCATTCCATTGAAAGAATATTTAACCAGTGGTCAATTACGTGTTGGCGCGGACGATGTACTGATCGGCAGTCAGTTGGCCAAAGATCTAGGGGTTCAGGTCGGTAGCAAATTGCGACTGGATACCGGTCAGCAAAACAGTGCCTTGGTAAATATTGCCGGCATATTTGAACTGGGCGTGCGTGAACTGGATGCGCGTTATGTTTATCTGGACTTGAAACAGGCACAGTCTTTACTCGGTCTGCCCGGTGGTGTAACTGTCATTGATCTGACCATTAACGATATTTTTGAGGCTGATGACATTGCGGCCCAAGTGGGGCGCCTGACCTCATTAAAGGCTGAAAGCTGGATTTCAACCAATGCACAGCTGATGAATGCGATTACTGCACAGAGCCTGTCTACCAATATGATTATTGTTTTTGTCGCCATTTCAGTGGCTTTTGGCATTGCCAGTGTCATGTCCGTCAGCGTGGTACAGCGCACCCGGGAAATTGGTATTTTGCGTGCGACAGGCGCCACCCAGTCACAAATTTTAAGAATTTTCCTGTTTCAGGGGGCCATATTTGGTCTGCTGGGTTCGGTCGTTGGCAGTGCAGCCAGTTATGGTCTGGTCTGGGTATTTAATAATTTTGGCCCCGGATTATTTTATATCCCGATTTCGATCGAGCTGGTACTTCTGGCTTTATTGTTGGCGACATTAACAGGGGTATTGGCCGCTGCAGTACCATCACGCCGGGCAGCGGCACTCGATCCGGTGGAGGCGATTCGTCATGTCTGAACCATCTCAAGAAGTCCTGCGTTTAGAAGCGCTGCGTAAATCTTATAATATTGGTCAGCCCAATGAAATTGAGGTCTTGCATGGTATTGATCTGTGTATTGAACGCCAGGATTTTGCTGCTCTGATTGGGCCTTCTGGCTCCGGAAAAAGTACGCTATTGAATATTCTGGGATTGCTGGATCAACCGAGTAGTGGCGAGCTGTATTTGCTGGGACAGCCGACCAGTGCCATGGATGATCGTGGCCGGACTGCATTACGTGGCAATAGTATTGGATTTGTATTTCAGTTCCATCACCTGATTCAGGCATTTACTGCACTGGATAATATTTTAATGCCCTTGATGATGACGCGAGGCAAACCCGGACAGCAAGGCTTACAACGGGCACGGGATTTGCTGGCTGCAGTGGGACTGGAAAAGTTTGCTGATCGTAAACCGAACGAGCTTTCCGGTGGGCAGCAACAGCGGATTGCGATTGCGCGGGCTTTGATTACAGAGCCAGCCTTACTTCTGGCCGATGAGCCTACCGGTAATCTGGATACGCAGACCGCCGCCGACATGTTTGAGCTGTTTCGTAAAGTGCATCGTGAACGCGACTGCGCCGTTCTGCTGGTGACACATGACCCGCGCCTATCCGCCACCTGTGATCGAACCATTAATCTGGTCGATGGCCGGATTGAAAGTGATTCTCATACGGTTTATCAAACTGAAACTTAGACAATATTTCAAATATTAAATTGACCCGATCCAGATTATTTCTTTATTAGTCAAAGCTGACTAGGGCTGAAACCAGAGAGATTAGTATGCATTGGATTTGACCCTATAATCATCTTCCATCAAATAAGTTAAACAGACTAGAACTTGAATAATATTTAATTAAATATAATATTAAAATATATAATGATGAAAGTGAAATATGATGCATGACTTCCTGAGCGCTTTTCTCGGTGGTTTACTTCTTGGTGTTTCAGTGGTCGGCTATCTGTATATTCATGGCCAGATCGCGGGCATTAGTGGTCTGATTGGACAGGTACTTAATCCTCAAAGCATTTTCAAGACGCCAGCTCTGTGGTTTTTATTGGGTCTCATCATCATTCCATTTGTTTATGGACTATGCATACAACCTGAAATCGAACTGAATACCAGTCCCTGGATGATGGTGATTGCGGGTTTACTGGTCGGTTTTGGCACCCGTTTAGGCTCGGGATGTACCAGTGGCCATGGAATTTGTGGCATCAGCCGTTTATCTAAACGTTCAATCTTGGCTACAGCCATATTTATGTGGGCTGGTTTTATGACAGTTTATGTGATTCGTCACCTGATTGGAGTGCGCTAAAATGAAAAATCTGCTGGCATTTTTATGGGGTGGTTTGTTTTCAGTCGGCTTGATGATTTCCGGTATGGCCAATCCTGAAAAGGTTCTGGATTTTCTGGATGTTTTTGGCGACTGGGATCCGAGTCTGGCCTTTGTGATGCTGGGCGCGATTATGGTCGCCTTTATTCCTTTTCAGAAAGCCACGCGAAATCCGGTAGCTAAAACTGTATTTCATGAACCGATCCAGTTACCGACTAATCAGAAAATTGATTCTAAACTGATGAGCGGCAGTCTTTTATTTGGTATCGGCTGGGGAATTGCCGGTATCTGTCCAGCGCCCAGTCTGACACTCATTGGTTTAGGCCACTATCAGGCTACTTATTTTATTATGGCCATGCTGGCAGGGGTTTATCTACATCGTCAATGGTCAGGAGCATCATCATGAGTCATAGCGCCGTAATTCAAGATTTTTTTCATGAAGATAGCCATACTTTTAGCTATGTGGTGGGTGATCCGGCCACTGGAAAATGTGCGGTGATTGATAGTGTGCTGGATTATGATGCCGCTTCTGCCAGTACATCGACCAGACATGCGGATCGAATTATTGCCTATATACGACAGCAGAACTTTGAGGTTGAGTGGATTCTGGAAACCCATGTGCATGCAGATCATTTGACCGCAGCACAATATCTGCATTCACAGTTGGGCGGCAAGATTGCCATGAGCCAGCATATTTCTATTGTGCAGGAAGTCTTTGGCGCGATCTATCATCTGGATATGAAACAGTTCAATCTGGCGCAGCCTTTTGATTATCTGTTTGCGGATCATGAAAAATTCAATATTGGTTCACTACAGGCCTATAACATTCCGACACCGGGGCATACACCGGCCTGTCTGAGTTATGTGGTCGGGAATGCAGTCTTTGTCGGTGATACCTTGTTTATGCCAGATTATGGCACTGCACGTTGTGATTTTCCCAAAGGCAGTGCGGCAACGCTATTCGATTCGGTGCAAAAACTGTATCAATTGCCGGATGATACCCGGGTATTTCTGTGCCATGACTATTTACCGGAAAGCCGTGATCACTTTGTCTGTGAAACCGATATTCAGACCCAGAAGCAGCATAATATCCATATTCACAGGGGGATGGCCAAAGCTGAATTTATTGAAATGCGCCAGCAACGCGATGCCCAATTAGGTATGCCAAAACTGATTTTACCGGCGATTCAAATCAATATACGTGCCGGTCAATTTCCTGAAGCAGAGGCCAATGGTATTTCCTATTTAAAACTGCCGCTGAATTATTTTCATGCCTGAATGCCTCAATTCTTAAAACCTGGTGATGAAAAGAGGATGTACACGACTGCATACATCCTCCAAGTTTTTAGTGCTTCATTTTAAAGGTCATATCTTTGGGATTGTTCTAATCGGCTAAGCAACACCCTCGTGTCATCCCGCTCATCCGCTTGCTCTCAAATGCGATTAATCATGCTTTATTGATCCAGACTACTTCTGAGCATCCAGGCAGTTTTTTCATGTACATCTAGTCGCTGGGTCAAAATATCCGCTGTTGGTTGATCATTGGCGTCTTCAATCACTGCAAAAATACTTCTGGCGGTACGTGCTACGGTCTCATGGGCATCGACCAGTAGGCGCAGCATTTCTTCAGCTTTTGGCACCCCTTCAACCTCTTTAATAGAGGTCAGTTTTACAAACTGTTTATAGGTGCCAGGTGCTGCAAAACCCAAGGCCCGGATACGTTCAGCAATCACATCCAGCGCATTCCACTGCTCGGTGTATTGGGTCATAAACATATTATGCAGGCTATTGAACTGGGGGCCGGTGACATTCCAGTGGAAATTATGGGTCATCAAATACAGGGTATAGCTGTCTGCCAATAGTCGGGATAAACCATCGACAATCTTGGCACGATCATCATGCGAAATTCCGATATCAATTTTCATTGCTTTAGATTCTTTTTTAGAAGAGGCCATGCTCTTACTCCTTAAAATTTAACAACATGCTGTGTATTAAAATAAAGCCAGATGTATTCGAAGTCCGAGTCAAACGAGGGTTCGATCTTGATGATGACTCCCGAATTGAAACTTAATTTGCATCATCAATATGAACAAGCTGAAAGATTTAAGTGTTTATAAGTTATAGATATTAGATCAATAGACAGGCAGGAAGTTTAGTCATTATGTATAGCCTGCAGAGAGGATTGTAACTTTTCAATTTAATAAACTTATTTCTCTTTATCAACCTAGCGATAATTATCCCAACAGATTTAGAACGTTGAAAAAAGCCTTAGCTATTTCAGAATGGAAATATTGCACTGATTCATGATGACGGATTTGTACGCACTATCACATCTTGCCTGAAGAACTTTTATTGCAACATAGCATGACTAAAATTTTATATCTCTTTTAAATGAATGAGATGGCTGTGTGCAAAGATCATAAAAAAAGAGGGGGTTATAAAAAAATAACACAACGCTGCCTTAATTAAACAAGGCACAACAAAGAATAATAAACCTCTTTCCTAAATGCAGTTATGTTAGGACACAGGCGCAGTCAATAACAATATCCCAGAAAGCAAAATCCTTCGAGACAGAACACTGAGATGAAGTGCTGACTTGAGACAGCATGGGCTGTAGCAACTGGGTTTGCGGGAATCATGTTATTGGCCAACCCATGCGAGACATAAAGCTCAAGCGACTTTGAGATAGACAAAAATATCTGCACTAAACTCAATCTCAGCAAGGAAAACATCATGAAAATTAAGGCGAATAGTCCAGCCACAGGCAAAAATGGTTTAGATAAGCAAAATACCAATAAAAAGAGTGAGCAGCTTGACGTATATCGTAGCGATGCAACCGAGCAGACACTCACCACCAATCAGGGCGTTAAAATCTCAGATAACCAGAACAGTCTTAAAGCAGGTGTTCGTGGTGCGACCTTAATGGAAGATTTTATTCTGCGTGAAAAGATCACACATTTTGACCACGAACGTATTCCTGAGCGTATTGTGCATGCGCGTGGTGTCGGTGCACATGGTTTTTTTGAAGCTTATCCAGGCAATGAAAAGCTGACCAAGGCAGGCTTTCTGACCAATACCAGTGTACAAACGCCGGTATTTGTACGTTTTTCTACGGTACAGGGGCCGCGTGGTTCGGCAGATACTGTACGCGATATTCGTGGTTTCGCGACCAAGTTTTATACTGAAGAAGGTAATTTTGACCTGGTGGCGAATGATGCGCCGGTATTCTTTATTCAGGACGGGATCAAGTTCCCGGATTTTGTACATGCGGTGAAGCCTGAGCCACAAACTGAAATTCCAACCGGTGCATCAGCACATGATACGTTCTGGGATTTTGTTTCTTTAGTGCCTGAATCAGCGCATGCGGTGATGTGGGCCATGTCAGATCGGGGTATTCCGCGTAATTTAAGAGCCATTCAAGGCTTTGGGGTGCATAGCTTCCGGTTGATCAATGCCGAAAATAAAGCGGTTTTTGTGAAATTTCACTGGACGCCAAAACAGGGCCTAGCCCAACTGGTCTGGGATGAAGCACAAAAACTGGCGGGTAAAGACCCGGATTTCCATCGTCGTGACTTATACGAAGCGATTGCATCCGGGAATTATCCAGAATGGGAGCTCGGTGTACAGGTCGTTCCAGAAGAAGATGAAATGAAATATGACTTCGATTTGCTGGATCCAACCAAAATTATTCCGGAAGAACTGGTGCCGGTGACGCCGATTGGCAGAATGGTGCTGAACCGTAATGTCGATTATTTCTTTGGTGAAACCGAGCAGGTAGCATTCTGTCCGGGACATATTGTGCCGGGACTAGATTTTACCAATGATCCCTTATTACAAGCACGTCTGTTCTCCTATACCGATACCCAGCTCAGCCGTTTAGGTGGTCCAAACTTCCACCAGATTCCAATCAACAAGCCGGTTTGTCCGTTCCACAATAATCAGCGTGATGGGTTACATCAGCGTATTGTACATACCGGTCAAGCCAGTTATGAACCAAACTCGATTGATGATCACTGGCCGGCTGAAGCTCCGCCAGCAGCACAAGATGGTGGTTTTGAAAGCTATCAGGAACGTATTGATGGTCACAAGATCCGTCAGCGCAGTGAATCTTTTAGTGATCATTTCAGTCAGCCTCGTCTTTTCTATCGCAGCCAGGCACCCCATGAACAAAAACATATTGTCGATGCCTATGTCTTCGAACTGAGCAAGGTAGAACGCAAATATATTCGTGAGCGTGAAGTACTGGAAGTGCTGTGTAACATCGACTTGGACTTGGCTCAGCAAGTTGCGGATCAATTGGGCATTGAAATTCCGGCAGAGAAAAAAGCGGCAACATTGCCAGAGGTAAAGGTTTCACCGCGTTTATCTTTCGAGGCCTTTAAACCCGAAGATATTAAGGCACGGAAAATCGCGCTACTGGTACACGATAAAGCCAATGAGGCCAGTATCAAAGCCGTTCAAGCCTGGGCAGAATCAGAGGGTGCTGTGGTCGATGTACTGACCCCGAAACCGGGTCCGGTACTGGGTCAGCAAGGCGAGGTAATTCCTTCTGACGGTATGCAAAAAGCCGAGCCATCGATTGCCTATGATGCCGTGGTGATTGCTGACGGTGACAATTACGATGTGGTGATGAAAGATGGTGTGGCGACTCATTATCTGCTGGAAGCGTATAAGCACCTGAAACCGATTATTTTCCTGGGTGATAAAGGCAAACTGATTGAAGATCTGCGCCTGATCAGGGATGAAGGGACTTTGGCGCATGAACAGTTTGACGCGGTACAAGACAGCTTCAAGACTTTGATCATGAACCATCGTGTCTGGGCGCGTGAATTGGTTGCAGAAAGCATTCCTGCCTAAACCACTAGAGGATAGGAGCCTTGGCGGCTTCTATCCTTCTGGTTTCAAAATGGATAAATAATATGGTAAGACCGGATGCCAAAAAGTTATTGGCACAGGTACAGCAAGCCAAATGGAACCGAGAACAGGACATCTATCTCATTGAGCATAACCATTTGCCTTTAGCTGAACTGATGCAGCAACTTTGTTTCAATGAAGAAGAAATCATGGCACGCCGTAAGTTATTAGGCCTGACCACACGGTTAAAACAAATGCGAAAACTTTCCCATTAACTGACTTTAAAACATAACAACAGTGCCGTATTTTATGAGGAAGAACCTGCATGAACCTCGGTTCAATATTACAAAGATTTGAAAATTCTCCGCTGGAGCTAGAAGAAAAAATTCCTAAGACCCTGATGGAACTGGTATCGATTTCCGATCAGATTCCTTATCCCGCTTCTGGAAACACCTTAAAACGCTGGCGGATGCTTAGTCAGGTTTCCGCAAGCAATCTGAGTCTGGGCAAACTGTTTGAATCACATCTGGATGCCTTGGCCATTTTGCATGAACTGAATATTCCGCTAGAGCAAAAAGGTCTATGGGCAGTCTGGGCGGCAGAAGGCGGGCCAAGCCCTTTAATATTAGACGCTGGAAAACTTACAGGAATAAAGCCTTGGTGTTCTGCCTCGGTCTGGGTGCAATATGGTCTGCTGACTTATCGTGATGAGCAGCAACGATCACAGTTGCTGATTCTTGATCTGCAACAAGCAGGTATTCAGCATCATACGGACATTTGGCAGGCGGTGGGCATGCAGCATACCTTGACTGCCCGGCTTGAACTGAATCAGGTTAATGCTGAAAAAGTTGCAGCGCCGAATGCTTATCTGGATCGGGCGGGCTTCTGGCATGGCGCTGCCGGCGTGGCTGCCTGCTGGTACGGCGCAACCGTGCGTTTGGCTGAATATTTAAAACAGGCTGTCTTGTTAAAACCGCATGCCTATAAGGCCATGTATCTCGGTGAAATCAGTCGGAAGCTTTTAGCGACACAGGCTTTGTTTTATCAAGTCGCAGATTTAATTGATCAGCAGCCTAAATTTCCCCATCAATTACAGATTCAGGCCTTGCGTGCTCAGGTTGAAGCGACCGCTTTAAACGTGCTGACTCAGGTGGGTAAGGCCCTTGGCGCTGCACCGTATTGCGAGCAGCCACATTTTGCCCGACTTGCAGCCGATCTGCCGGTGTTTATTCGTCAGAGCCATGCCGCCTTTGATCTGGAACGGATTGGTGAATTGAGTGTGCAGGAGGAAGAGTTATGGACATTATAAGACACGAGATTGTCGAAGACCGTGTCATCCATGGCGAAGGTACACGGCTTGAAGAATGGCGCTCTTGCCAGATTTTGCAACAGATGCCGGAATTCGATATTCCCAGCATTATTCCATCAGATGCCCGAGTCTGCATTATTGCCCCGCATCCGGATGATGAAATTTTGGGTTGTGGCGGTCTGATTCAGCGTCTGGACACATTGGGATATCAGATTGTACTTTTTGCCGTTACCAATGGTACCGCCAGCCATCCAGACTCGATTTTGTATAACCCGGAAGAGTTGAACCAGATTCGTCCTGCTGAAACGCGAGCAGCTTTGGAAGAGTTAGCATTGAAGCAGAATATTCTGCGGATTGCGCTGGATATTCAGGATGGCCAGGTCGCAGAACAGCGAGAACTGCTGAAACAGCATTTGCAATCTTATTTGCAGCCCAATGATGTGCTCATTACCACCTTTGTGCATGATGGACATCCAGATCATGAAATTACAGGGCAGGTCACCCAACAGCTAGCAACCGAACGGCACTTATCCTGTATTCAGGTCCTGATTTGGGCCTGGCATTGGGCCACACCTGGAGATACCAGAATTCCCTGGACCATCGCTCATCAACTCAAATTGACTGATCGAGAATTGCACTATAAGTCTCGAGCTGCGCGGTGTTTTAAGAGTCAGATCGAGCTTGACCCTAGCATAGAACAGGCACCCATTCTGCCAGAGCAGGCATTACAGCGTATTTTACAACCCTGGGAGGTGTATCTGTATGAATAGTAAAGTAGCCTATGATCAGGAATATTTTGATGCCTTGTATGCGCTGAATCAGGGAGATCCCTGGCACTATGAACAACGCTGGTATGAACAGCGCAAACGGCAGATTTGTCTGGCGGTCTTGCCGCGTTTGCAGTTTGACTCCGCGATTGAAATTGGTTGTAGTAATGGCATCTTCAGTCAGGAACTGGCACAGCGAACAGCAACTTTAATGTGTCTGGATGCCAACGAAACTGCTATTCAATTGGCTCGGCAGCGTTTACATGCTTATCCGCATGTACAGGTGCTACAGCGGATTGTGCCAGATCACTTGCCGCAACAGAAATTTCAGCTCATTGTGATCAGTGAGATTCTATATTATTTAGATCCGGCCGCATTACAACAGGTGCTGGCATGGTTGCATACTGCACTGGAACCGGGTGGATGTATCTTGAGTTGTCATTGGCGCGCGCCGATTGCAGGATTTAGCTTAAATGGTGAAGAGGTACATCGACAATTAAAAGCCCAGTTAAAATATAAGCATAATCTCAGCGTACAGGATTCAGACTTTCTGGTCGATCTGTGGCTGAATTCTGCGCAATCCGTAGCTGAGCAGGAGGGCTTGAAATGAAGAAAATTGCGGTGGTGATTCCGGCCTGTAATGAAGAAGCCTATATTGAACGTTGCCTGAAGGCATTAAAATCTGCACGACTTTACTTCTTTCAGCATGTGGGAAAATTAGCAGTTCTGCCCGAGATCAAGATTCTGGTGGTTTTAGACAGTTGCACCGATTCTACTGCAAGCAAAGTTCAGCAGTCGGGAATTCAGACGATCAGTTGTCATTTTAAAAATGTAGGAAAGGCACGTCATTTGGGCGTTCAGCACATGATCGAGCAGGGTTGTGACTGGATTTGTTGTACTGATGCCGATTCTTTTGTACAGCGTGACTGGTTTCAGGTCATGTTGCAGCACCAACCGGCGGATGTGATTTGTGGGGTGGTCGATCTGGATGAATGGGGGCATTTAAGCACATTAGCCCGTCAGACTTATCTGAGTCATTATCAGGACAAGATGGATCACCGTCATATTCATGGGGCAAATCTATGTTTTAAAGCCGCGTCTTATCTACAGGTAAACGGCTTTCAGCAACTGGACTGTCATGAAGATGTCGATTTCATCCATCGCCTAGAACATGTCGGGGCAAAGATTATCTGGTCGAATCAGCTCAGAGTGACCACCAGCAGTCGGCTTAGCTCAAAAATTGCAGCCGGTTTTGCACATTTTCTGCAAAATCTGGAGCTTAAACAAGCCGCTGAAAAACCGATCAGCCTATGCAAATAAAATTACAAAATTATAAATTTTATACAATCAGCCACTTGTAAAAAATCTTGAAATTAGCGCCTAAAAGCTATTCCATTTAAAATTATTCTGTTTATAATTCACGCAAATTAAGCCCCACCTACTTATACATTTCAGCTATAAGTCAGTGGGGTTTTTCTATGGATGATCGGTAATGGATGCCTGAGCCTTCTTTTTAGGTAATACAATGTTTAATCAAACTCTGCTTTCTCGAATTCAGTCTCCATCACCCCATCTATGGCAGAAAATAGCGACTGCATTGTGCTTCTTTAGCTTGGGTTTTAGTACCGCAGCTTGGGCACCTTTAATTCCCTATGCACAGCAGCGCCTGTTACTCAATCATGCAGACTTTGGTCTGTTATTACTCTGTGCCGGAATTGGATCCATGCTGGCGATGCCACTGGCAGGCCGACTCGCCAATACATTAGGTTGCCGTGCTGTTCTGGCTGTGGTGTTAACAGCATTTTTGTTTATCTTGCCTGCTTTGGCGTATAGCCCGAATCATTTGATGATGGCGATCAGCCTGTTTTTCTTTGGGGCCAGTGCTGGTGCTTTGGGGGTGACAGTCAATATTCAGGCCGCACAGGTTGAGAAAAAACTTGCTAAAAGTTTAATGTCGGGTTTCCATGGCGTATGTAGCCTCGGTGGTCTGGCCGGTGTGCTGGGAATGACCACGTTAATGGGATTCGGTCTAGCGCCTTTAACTGGCGCAGTTATTGTCAGTGCGATTTTGCTATTGATTGCAATATTGGCTATTCCTTTTAGCTTGGGGATTGAGCCAAAAACAGTGCTAGAGGAAACCTCCTCATCAGAACAGTCAGCGACAAAAGCAGCACCCACCTGGGCGATTCTAGGCATCGGTTTGATCTGTTTTGTGGCGTTCCTGTCCGAAGGCGCAGCGATGGACTGGAGCGGGATTTATCTTGCCAGCCAGTTCAATTTGCCAGCGGCTCAAACTGGTTTGGCTTATAGCTTCTTTGCGGCCTTGATGGTATTGGGTCGTTTCAGCGGACATCTCATTATTCAACAGTTTGGTGAAAAAAATACCATTCTACTGAGTGCAATTTTGGCTGCAACCGGTTTATTGACTGTGGTCTTTGCACCAGTCTGGCAAGTAGTGTTGCTGGGCTATGCCATTCTCGGTCTGGGCAGTGCTAATATTGTACCGTTAATGTTTTCACGTGCAGGCCGTCAAAAAACCTTGGCTTCACATGTGGCATTATCCTATGTATCGGTATTTGCATACACAGGTTCACTGATCGGACCGGCATTGGTCGGTTTCGGCAGTGAAATTATTGGCTTGAGTCTGGTGTTTAGTGTGATTGCGATAGGTCTATTCAGTATTGTGATTTTGAATCATCTGACTGCAGATCCAAAAGATGCACAAGCGGCCGAAGAGCTTATTTCTCCGCTACAAAACGAAACACCAGCATAATGCTGGTGTTTTTTTCAGGTGTGTATTTAAGCATGCACACTGAACTGGGTGGAAATTCCGCTAGCCACCGGACGATAGATTCGTACACTCTGTGATTTTTTCAAGTCAGTGATAAATTGATCTCGCCAGCGAATAATATCGAAGTTTTTCAAGCCTTGGCTTAAATAACGATAACGTTCTAAACGCTCCGATTTAGACATGCGCAGCGCTTTTTTCAAGGCTTTGGACATACTGTCATGCTCATAAGGATCGACCAGTAAGGCTTCTTTCATTTGTTCAGCAGCACCGGCATATTTAGACAGAATCAAAACACCCGGATCGAGTGGATTCTGCGCCGCAATATATTCTTTCGCCACCAGATTCATACCATCCCGGATCGAATTTACCCAGCAAATATCTGCCTTACGATACAGTTGCATTAAGGCTTCATGACCTAAGGTTTCATAACTGCAATCGAAAGGTTGCCAGTCTGCTGTGCCATGCTGGGTATTGAGTTCCTGCACGGCAGACTGGAATTGCTCATACAGGTTTTTATAGGTTTTGACATCCAGTCGGCATGGGCAGGCAATTTGCAGTTGCTGAAACTGATGTTTAAATTCGGGCTGATCTTCCAGCAAGCTTTGCAAGGATCCGATTTTCTCCAGTAAACCCTTACTATAATCAATCCGGTCGACCGAAATAATACGTTTATAAGGACGGACTGTCTCGAGATCAAAAGGCAATTTGCTAAGCTGGCTATCAGCCGCCTGATTTTGCAGTTGAACTGGATGCACGCCAATTGGATAGCATTTCACATAAATCCGTCTTGACTGATAATTCAGGATTTCATCATGACGATGCTTGATTTTTAAGGTCTGTTCCAGAAACTGGATACAGTTTTTCTGATCGCGTGGGGTTTGAAATCCGAGTACATCAAAATGAGCCAGATGATGCGCCAGATCCTGATAGGCTGGTAAAGTCTGCCAGAGTTTCAGTTCAGGAAAAGGAATATGCAGGAAGAAACCAATACGGTTACGCATACCCAGTTTCCGACAGTAATGCGCCACACTTAAAAAATGGTAATCATGAATCCAGATGATGTCATGGGGAGAGGCGACCTGTTTCAGATGCTTGGCAAAGCGTAAATTGACATCTTTATAGGTTTTGAAATCCTGTGGCTGATAATCCACAAGTTGATGCTGATCATGCATCAGCGGCCATAAGGCATTATTGGCAAAACCACAATAAAACCCCTGATATTGGGGCTCAGTCAAAGGACTCGTATGATATTCAACATTCTGATGTTTGAGGATTTGAAACTTCTGCTCTTTGCCATGATCGACTCTGGAACCATTCCAGCCGACCCAAATGCCGCCAATATCCTGCAAAGCATCCTGCAATGCCACCGCTAATCCACCTGCCTGTGTATTGTCTGGGTTAGGTAGATTCACACGATTTGATAACACAATGAGTTTTGACATGTGATTTCTCCAATAATTGTTGTTGTTGTGCTTTAAATAATGCTAAAAGCTCCGTTAAAAAAGCTTGTACTTGTGTTACGTTTTCGAGCCGATGTTGTGCTACGGTGTTGCCCGTGCCGACTTTAATGGAACAGCCCTTTAAGCTATTAATCACCTGAAAGCCAGCTTCATCGGTCAGGTCATCACCGATAAAAATAGGGTAATGATCACTTAAATGAGCTTGCTGGTGAATGTGTTGAATGGCTGAACCTTTGTTTGCACCTTTGGGTACCAGCTCAAATACAAACTTCCCGGCCTTCAGTTCAAATGCTTGAAAGTGGGTCAGACAATCCAATGCAAATGTATGCACCAGATCTTCTAAATGTGGATGTTCACGAAAATGCAGTGCGACCGAATAGTCTTTCTTTTCTATTCGAATCTGAGGAAGCTGAGCGCTATGTTCAGTAATATAATTTTTTAATAATTCAAATTGCTCAGAATTTAAATCAATTAAATGACTTAAATGCGATTGATAGTTTAATTCCAGACCATGTGAGCCGGCAATATTCCAGTCAAAGGGATAAATAAGTTTTTGAGCTTGTGCAATAGAACGTCCAGTGATTAATACCAACTCAATATATTGTTGTAGCTCTTTCAAGGTATTTAAGGTTTCATCTTTAATTATATTTTTTGTTGGATCAGGATGGAATTCAGAAATAGTTCCATCAATATCAAGAAATAAAATAAGTTTATGAGAATAAATAACTGGATTGAGTTGAGTTAAAATCACTTGAGCTAATAGAGGAGAAGGCACTATAAGTGAATCTTCTACATCTTGATCAGAGTGTTGAGCGGACATAAACTCTACCTAAGTATTTGAAATAAAATTAATTTATTTCTTGATATTGATGGAACT
>NZ_VPEU01000048.1:0-16744 GCF_013416975.1 Acinetobacter sp. YH18001
AAAGATTATCCATCGAATTGGGCTGCAATCACAGCAATTGCTCCTAAAATTGGCTGTACTCCTGAAACACTACGTGTTTGGTATCAAAAATACTTAGATCAACAAAATCCAGTTAAAGCACAGCAGCTTTCAGACCAAGAACGTATCAAACAACTGGAACGCGAAAATAAAGAACTGCAACGTGCTAACGAAATTCTACGTAAAGCAGCGGCTTTTTTCGCCCAGGCGGAGCTCGACCGCCCACACAAATAATGGTGGATTTTATCCATAACAATAAGGCGTTATATGGTGTTGAGGCGATTTGTAGAATTTTACCGATCGCTGCTTCAACCTATTACCGGACTTTAGATCTCGCGGACAATCCAGAACATCGAGCGAAACGGGATCTGCATGACCTTCATCATGCTGAACAAATTAAACGAATTTGGAAGGAAAGTTCAGGTCGGTATGGTGTGCGTAAGGTCTGGCAACAACTGAAACGTGAAGGCTATGTGATTGCACGTTGTACAGTTGCTCGATTGATGCAAAAGCTAGGTATACAAGGTGTTTGGCGTGGTAAGAATAAACAAACAGAGATGGATCCGGAAATTTGAACAACTCCTATAAGTGATATTCTGCTCCTCAAATGATGTTATAAACATCAATATATGGAGTATTTTATGGCACGTAGACCAAGAAGAAATCATTCAAACGACTTTAAAGCTAAGGTAGCACTTGCTGCGATCAAAGCAGAAAAAACACTTGCTGAATTGAGTTCTGAGTTTGATGTTCATCAAAACCAAATTATTGACTGGAAAAATCAATTGATCTCAGCTTCCTCGCAAGCTTTCGATCAATCAAAAGCTCCATCAGAACCCCCCATTGATCTTAAAAAGTTACATGCAAAAATCGGTGAGCAGGCATTAGAAATTGATTTTTTAGAAGGTGTGTTGAAGAAACTGGGCCGCTTCAACCACAAAAGTTAATCGATCACTCACTTCAGATTTCAGTATCTAAACAGGCTAAGTTACTGAAAGTCTCTCGTGGTTGTTATTATTATCGCCCAAAACCTGTTAGCTCATCAGATCTGAAACTGATGCGATGTATTGATGAATTACATATGCAATATCCTTTTGCAGGCAGTCGTATGATGCGTGATTTGTTGAATCGTCAAGGGCATCATATAGGACGACGTCATACACGTACTTTAATGAAGAAAATGGGTATTCAGGCGTTATATTGCAAACCAAATTTAAGCCAGGCTAATCAAGCTCACCGTAAATATCCATATCTGCTCAAAGGGTTGGCTATTCTGCGCAGTAATCAAGTGTGGTCTACGGATATAACGTATATCCCTATGGCAAAAGGCTTTGTTTATTTATGTGCTGTGATTGATTGGCATAGCCGCAAGGTACTTGCGCATAGGGTATCGATTAGTATGGAGGTGGATTTTTGTATTTCGGCTTTAAATGAAGCAATTGAAAAATATGGATCACCTGAAATATTTAATACAGACCAAGGCAGTCAGTTCACCAGTGATGCATTTATTGATGTATTGAAATCAAATGGCATTCAAATCAGTATGGATGGTAAAGGTCGATGGATTGATAATGTGATGGTTGAACGATTATGGCGGAGCGTTAAATATGAAGAGGTGTATCTCAAAGCTTATAGCAGTGTCACAGATGCGAAAAAGCAATTGAGTGCATATTTTGAGTTTTATAATTTGAAACGACCTCATTCGAGTCTAGACAAATTGACACCAAATGAGTTTTACTATGATCAGCTACCCCAACAAAACAAGGTGGCTTAACTAGAGCGGAATATCACTTATAAATACGCTTTTAGTTGTTCAAACAAGTGGGACCACCTCTCATTCACCCGTCTGATCTTATTATCTGCAACCAATATCCCCTGATCATCATGCTGAATCTGGACCAAATATTTTGGCAAATTCATATCCCACGCAGTTTCAACTAAACGCCACCGTGCCTCAGTTTCATCAATCAGATCTACCGAATTTTGCGCTTCAAATAACTGGAAAACTTCATCAGTGAGGATAATACCTTTATGTGATTTACGGGCATCCATAAAAAAGCGTTTTGGCAATTCTTGTTGATGCACATTATGAAAAGCATCAATGACATTCACAAAACCAAACTGCACGGTCTTATTAATTAAAGTCTGATAATCAATTTCGCCGGAATTAAAAGCGCGGCAAAAGTCCAAATACTTACTAGAACTTGAAGTCGTCTGCTTATCCACTAATTTTAAGTGCTCACAGATGTGCCGACTAAAAGGGTCTGCCAGTTGATCAAGTGTGACGATAGTATTGCCCTGCGCCTTGAGTTCATACAATGACTTGGCTAAAGCAAATTTATAAGATGCGACATTACGTCCAAATAAAATGATAGCCCGCCAATAATTTTCTAAAGAGGGTTCAATCTCGTAAAACTCTGACATATGGCCCCCCTTTTTTATAAAGTGATTTCAATGAGCTTATCCTTTGCTCAGCCTTATTCATCAAATCATTTTCAATGATCTATGGTCAACATACCATCCAAACTAAAATAATTCCGACTTAAACTTTCTCGCTTACCAGACCACTTACGATTGGGTAAATAGCAACTGCCGACAGCTAGTTTAGTTTTGCCAAAACGTTGCTGGATTTGTTCATAGGTTTGCATCAAGTTTTCATTTTTTTGAATGGCATCATAGTCAGTAAATAATGTCGGTATGTAGCTGTTTTTATCTACCATATCCGTCAAAATCACGCCACACTTTTTATAGATGACACCTGCTTTATAAGCCTGCTCCAGAGTTTTCAATGCTTCACGTACCAGCACCGTCACACTGTCTGTCGGTTCATCTAAATTTAAGGAAAGGCTTTTGCCATAGTAAGGGATGTACTTATCAAATGGATTGGACTGAACAAATACAATCACTGTGCCACAGAGTGCCTGTTCCGCTCTCAAACGCTTGACGGCATCTTGCACATACTTTGCTAACGCTTCTTTCAGATCATCCAATTCAGTAATTTTTTCACCAAAAGAACGACTTGCCACAATTTGCTTACGCGGCTCAGGTGCATGTTCGAGCTCAATACATGCTTGGCCTTGTAACTCCAGCACTGTACGTTGCATCACCACAGAAAAAGCTTTACCTAATCGATGTGGGCTACTCTGCGCTAAATCTAAGACCGTGTGGATACCATATTGTTTTAACTTGGCACTGTGCTTTCGCCCCACACCCCACACTTCACTCACATCAACCAAACTATAAAAGTACTCACGATGTTTTGGGTCCATAACCGCCAAATTACACACCCCATGAAAGCGTTTGGCTTTCTTTGCCATATAGTTGGCAAGCTTGGCTTCTGTTTTTGTGCGACCAATCCCCACACATACAGGTAAACCGATCCATTGTAAGATCCGTGCTCGCATATTCTGTGCATACGCATTTAAGTCATGAAGCTTGGCATAGGCGGTGAGCTTTAGAAAAGACTCATCAATGGAATAAATTTCTTGCTCATCGGGTGCGACGTATTGACCTAAGATGGTATGAAAACGATGTGACATTTCGGCATACAGTGCATAGTTACTCGACAGCACTTCAACTTGATGTTGCTCCACAATGTCTTTGATCTGAAACAGAGGCACACCCATTTTAATGCCCAAATCCTTGGCTTCTTGGGAACGTGCTACAGCACAACCATCATTGTTCGATAAAACAATCACAGGACGATGATTTAGCTTTGGGTTAAACAGGCGCTCACAAGAGACATAGCAGTTATTGACATCAATGAGCGCATAGATCTCTTTTCGACTCATTTAAAGTTCTTAATTAATTTTGTGACCACACCCCAAATTTCAAATTGCTGTCCTTCTAAGGGATGAATATCAGGATAATCTTCATTTTCCGCTTTAAGCCAACAACCCAATGCATCCATGATCAAACGTTTCACCGTAAACTCATTGTCTACCAAAGCAATCACGATATCTCTGTGCTTGGCTTCAATGCTCCGATCAACGATCAATTCATCATTAACATCAATACCTACATTCAACATCGATTGTGAATTTACTCGCACAATAAAGGTTGCAGTTTCATTCTTAATCAGGTGTTCATTCAGATCTAATTTTTTATCAATATAGTCCTGTGCAGGTGATGGAAAACCTGCTTGTACACGCTCAGTCGCGAGAGGGATTTCAATATGGGTCACAGGATCAAGCTGGCGAATGTTTTGAATCTCGTGCTGAATTGGCTTAGACCTTAACAGGGCTTTAATATCAGGGATACGCGCTTCAGGTACACGAATCACCTTTGTTACTTGATCAGGCTTTGGTTTACGTCCAGCCCCTTCTCGACGCCCACCATGTTTTTTGGGTTCACTCACCAATGACATACGATCCCCATTCAATTTTGAAAAATGTAACAATATTCAAAATTCTATGCTGATCAATATGCATAGTTCAAGCATTGAAAAATGGTGATAAGGGCTAAGCCTTATATTATGCGATTCCCAGAGATTGATTTCCGATAAACGGTATTAAGCTTGCTTTTTCCAGAGAAGATTCAACCATTGCTCCGAGCGATCAGGTCTCTTATCCAACGTAATCCGCTGTTGGACTAAACTCACCTGATCAAACTGAGCTAGCAGTTTTTGTGCTTGCTGTTCATTTAGATCGGTAAATTCTCGACCATCTTTTTCTCGATCTAAATCTCCATATTTAAACGACATGTAGATCACACCTTCAGACTTTAATGCTCGAAGCATTTTTGCCACTACTTCAGCTAATCTACGGCGTTCGCAATGAAGTAAGGATGCACATGCCCAAATCCCATCGTAAACAGCGACTTCATCAAGTTCATAGAAGCTGTGATGTTTAACTTGAATGCCCGTCAGCTCTGTTGCCTTTTTAGCCAACGCTTCAGAGTAGTCGATTGCATCAACCCGATAGCCTTTATTTTTAAATGCCAAACTATCACGTCCCGATCCACAACCGAGATCCAAGATATGGGCATGTTCAGGTAACAACGCTAGAAACGGCTGATACAAGCTCTCCATCTCAACATGAAACGTTGAGTGAATAAATTCTTCTGCATGATGGTTGTAATAATCTATTGTTTTCATCCAGAACGCTTAAGTTAAAAGTTAAGCTCAGTCTACAAGAAAACATAAAAATCCCAAACACTCCCAAACCTCAAAGATTCACTCCAAATTAACTTCTTATTTATCAAATTTTTATAGAAATTTATTCTTCTTTAACTGCTGTTACTACCGCTACCACTCGCCCATTTTTCAACAAAAACCCATCACTTTATTCCCAAGTTTTTGATCAAACAGTCAGAGCACTGCTTTTACTTTTATCATAGAGGGATAGTATATAAATCATAAAACAACGATGAAAACAAAAATCCCTCCTTTAAAGAAACGGGCACATTTAGCTCACAAAGATCCTGCTGATGTCGCCATATTGATCAAAGGAATCCAGCTTTGCCTACATGAAGTCCGCCCTGCCATGACTTCTCTCTTTCCCGAGCATCCAGTCATCCAATCTTTCGAAAATTTGGTGAAAAAAATTCTCAGCCAATCTCACAAACTTACATCCGAAGAAATGCACCTAAAACTAACGCAAGCATTTGTGTCTTTATTACATCAATCCAAAATCAATATCGATCAGATCTATCCCAACCGGTTGCTGATGCTGTTTAACCGGCATCTGAGCAGAACCCATATTTATGATATGAACTGTCGTATATACGACAAGCCCCGTACCACCCTGTCCATGGAACTGTTGGCAAAGATCCTGGGCTGTTCACGCAATCAGCTCAACTATCGCCAGCAGCAAATCGATGATGCCTATCGGCTCAAACTTTCTGTACTGAAAGCTAAATGTGAAGCCTTAAATTATCCGCATATTAATCCTTCAATGTTCTGGAGGACAGAACATGCATGATTATCCTTCATCCACTATGACTAAACTCTTAGCGCTTGAAGACACCTCCCCAGCTTTTCATGATTTTGGCTGTTATCTATTGGGCCAGACACCGTCGCTTGAAGGACTTCAGTCACTCTTGCCGGGCCCAGATGCTGTTTCTGCCTTAGAACTAGCAGAGATTATTTTCCCGGATCAAAAGCCGCATGTAGTCAGACAGCCAATCAGTAGCTATCTGTATTACTTGAAACAGTTCAGTCCAGAAACTCAGGTCTATCAGTGGGGCGTAAATATACTCGCTGCATGCTGCATTTTAATCCGCATCAATCCTTCTGCGGCTGCTGAACATCAAGCCACCATCACCACATTAGTCAACCGCTTCCGTCTGGCCTCTCAGGCCCTACATAAGGCAGAGCAAAACGGGAAACTGTTTAAATATGACAAACTCTATTTATGGGTATGGGAGCAACTTCCGCAAACATCTACTTCACTTGAGGCTTTTTTCCAGCAGCTATGTGAACTGGAACAGTCTAGTACTCTGGATACATTCCAGTTTAATCTCATTCAGGATATCCGAAGGGCCTATAGCTATGTCCTCAATCTGGCCCCGAAAAAATCAGGACACCACAACTCAAGCCAGCGACGCCTTGAACAATATGCCCTGAATGAATCAGACGGGTTATTCGTCATTCAGGAATTGCCCACCTCGGAACAAATCCGCTCCTTGCAGTATGAACAGTTAACTGATCATCAGCAGGTACAAACCTTTCAGATAGATACTGCTGAGGTCTCACCACTGTGCAAAAGCTCCAGACCGGTCCAGCAGCAATCGGTCCGGTTGATGCAGCAGCATATTGTTCGGCTACAACACCGATTTAGCAGCAGTAATCATTATCCTGATCTTGACTCAATTCGTTTATTAATCACGCATTGCTGGCAGAAATACAGTACAGCGCAATCAAAAGACAAAGCCTATTTGATTATCTTGCTGAGTTTTTTAACGGGGAATGCCACAGAGGAATGGCTCAAGCTTCAGCACGGTAAAATCTCGCGGTTAAATCAACGCCAGCGTTTAATTCAGATCAATGGTCATTATGTGCTGCGCTCAAAATTCACTTTGTTTGATCCAGTGCATTTTGCGCATAAGCAGGCTTTGCAAAATCAAATCACCCATTTTGATTTACCCCTTGCCAATGTGCTGATTGATGGATTGAAAACCAAACCCATTCTTAAACAAGAACAGATCCGTCAGGCTCTACAACAGTGTCGTGAGGAACTGCATATTCCATCGCTGACCAGTAAGAAGCTCACGACTTTATTACACGCCACGATTTATCACATGACGGGCAATGCCCAACTTGCAGATATACTCACTGGTATCGATGCCAATCGCTCAAGTTCGATTTCATATTGTTCTTATCCAGTGTATCGCTTACAACGTGAGTATTTGAATACGGTACAGTGCTTATCTGCCGATCTTGCCAAGATGATGCACATCGAAGATCAAACACTCTATATGGGTAGCCTCAAAGCACCAGCACCGCCCACTGTACGTAGTATCTTTGCGTACTTGTATACGCAAGTTATTCAAGCCAATAAGCAATTTGATTTAGTTGCTTATTATAACCATTACAATATTTGGCTATGGCATATTCTATTACTGTTCACAGGAGCACGGCCTGTGAAAGAGTTTCCAGGCTTACTCAAGGATTTTGATTTAGATCAGGGTTGGCTGTGGGTATCTGATAAAGAAATTCATGGGCGGCATGAGGATGGACGCCTACTCCCCCTATGCAGTTTTCTACAACAGCAATTGAAGTATTATCTCAACGACTTAAACAATCATAGGGCGGGCTTAGCATTAGAAATCGACGATGCAGCACTGCATATTGGAGATATCTTAGAAAGTCGGAAACCGTTACTTGGGGTATTCATAGAACAGCAATGGCAAGCGCTTAGCCCAGCACTGGTTGCGCAGTTTACTGAAGGCATGCAGCTTGAACAGGCCAATTGGCTCAGGCATACCACGCGTGCTTTTCTCACCGATCGAGTCGATGAAACGTTGATTCTGGCGCTATTTGGTCATGAAAAGCATCAACAGGAAATAGGCAATGAGTATTCGAGTCTTGCACTGAATAGCTATAAAACACTGGAAAAAAGCTTAGATGAGATGCAGGCATTTTTTCAAATTGATGGGATGAATGAAAATTTGGAGCGAATTTGAATTAAATCAGAAGGTTTTCTTGTGTACAGTCTACTAAAAAACATCTATTCCATTCACACCATTTTGCGCTGTACTTACAAAGTTTAAGTTTCACGTGAAACGTATATTTTTTATACAACCATGTACTTAGGAAAACTTTGTGATGTAATCAAAAATGAATCATTTTTTTAAATATCCCTACTACATTTCAAAAATGACTGTAAAAAGATGAACCCCCTAATGATGTTCATCTTATTAGCAGTAATTGACTTATCCCTTTTGGCAAGTTGTTTTCGGTTTACCCACCAATGTCCCTGATCTGACTTCAGCATTCACAGAATCCCTAAATCTAACATCATCACGTCCATCATAATGCACTTCTAATTGCGCATTCATTTTTCCTGTAACCGTACACATATAGAATTGTTTTTTGGAAATAGCTTTAAATTTTTGCACAATGTCCTTTTCACTGATTTTTAGAATTCTGAACAAATCATCATGAACAACCAATGTGTTTTTAGGGAATGTTTTGGAGGGTAAAGTCTTTAGACGAATGATTGTATCAGCATACAAACCATTTTGATCTGGCTCAGGAAAAAATTCAGTGTTTTCATCAGGCTCGAAATCATTACTGTAGGTAACTTCAAAATCAACCAAAATAGGTTTAGTCGTTTTATATGACTCAGCAGGGAAATCTTTTTTTAGATCATTGGTTGCAACATATTGAGCATTTACAGCGGTAGAAACCAACGTCAGTGCCAAAATTAATATTGTTTTCATCATGGTATCCTTAAGAGTTAATATTTTTGTTATAAAAGAGCTGATCTCTAGCAATGTAACATCACAGCATAGAATCATATGTTTTATTGACCAACACCACATATCACTTTGATTTCGCCATTTTTTGATTTGGTCAAATAAATGTACTCTGCAAACCCACCGTAATCATCACTCCCTCGAGGCTTTGAAGCAAAGTAAAGTGATTGCAAGTTATCATCATGTACAAGATATGAGTTCTTAAATTGAGTAAATAATTTCTCTGTTATTTTCGAAGAAGCATCATAATTTTGACGTAATTGAAGAGAACTAATAGCTTTTAAATCACGATTAAACTGCTCTGCATCAAATTGACGTAATTGAATTTTGTCACGGTTCTCGATCAAATTTTTCAGTTGTGCAATATCCGCGTTGGATTGAATAACCCCTTCAAAATTGAAGCCATAGCCATAATGATTTGTGAATTCCAATTTTTTAAACAAAGCATTCTTTGCGTTGCGCGGTAAAAAGATCTGAACGTAAGGGGTATCAGCGTATGCATCTTTATATTCTGGATAATATCGATAAGTATCTTGTATCTGATAAGTTTGTTTCAGTCCTATTTCTATATTTTTATGGGCTTTCCCCTCTATTTCATCTCTAGCCATTTGCTCTAAAAATGAAGGTTGTGTCATATTTTTAGTATACCAACCCTGACATAATAGCGCTTGATCAATAGCTGAATACTGTTGTGCTATTTGTGAGGCAGATGGTGTATTTGATGTCTGCTCTAACATTTGTTTAGCTTGCTGATTGCCATTCGAAGCAGCCTGCTGAAGTAATCGGGTCGCTAATACTGGATTAGGGTTTACACCATCACCACTTAAGAGCATCTTCGCTAAAACCACTTTAGCAGGAGCATAATTTTTTTCACTAGCAAGGTTTAACCATTCGATGGCTTTAGATGTATTTCTTGGTATTTTTTGACCATCGTAATATGCCATTCCTAAATCATATTGATTTTTCGCAAAGCCTAATAACAACGCTTTACTTTGTACTCCCGCAATCGCAGGAATGATCTGCTCATTCATCGTTTTTGCTTGAATGTTCGATGTGCTAAATAAACTATTCCCTATCATCATAGCTAGTATTATTTTTCTCATTAGTACACCTTTTTTATTCTTATTTTTTTATCAACATATAGAGAATAACTATCTAACTAGCTTGATTACAACACTGCTCGTCGAGATACCTCAAAAAAATACAATCCAACTTGAAACCAAACAGATTCTTCGTAACACAACTTATTTTTTATCAAAAACTTAATTCAAAAATAGCTATTATTATCAGTATCATCTACCTATAAAACAATATATTTTTCAACAAAAACCCGCCACTTTATTCCCAAGTTTTTGATCAAACGGTCATAGCCACCTCATCAGATATATCATAAAGACTAGCCCTTATAATAATAAAACACCATGCCAAAAATCGCTCCTGTTGCCAGTGAACGTCGCAATGCTGAACGTAAAAAAGCACGTGAAAAAGAGATGCGTCAAGCGCAACATTTTATCCTACGACATCTGCCCTTAGATGCACTCTATGAAGCCTATCAATCTCAACAACAGCATACCATGTTGCAAAAACTTGAAGCATTGATCGAAGATGAAGCTAAATCTGTGCGTTATAAAAAAATGCTGTATCACTGCTATAGAAAGCAGATCACGTTGTTCAACCATAGCTATGCGCTCGAACTGGATCTCCCGTCTAAACAGTTGGTGACGATTGAGCGTGATCATCTGGAATATGATCGAGACTGGTTACAACGCAGTAAACATGCACATCTTGTGCAACACAAACTCTGGCGTTATTGGCATACAGCTCGCCAATTCTCAGAAGATGAAATTATTGGTAATGTCCTGATCTCAAGCATTCTCTTTGCGGGTGTGTCCGCACCAAATAGCTTAGATGACATATTGGCGCATTTGAGGCAAGGTCCCACGATTCACCACCTCCCTGCTCTAGATTTACAGGTGCTCTTTCTTGAGCCACTTTCCCCACACTATGGCGACATTTACCAGCCTGATACACCACTTCGCAAATCTCGCACCTTGGTCTTGGATCGCATCACGCAACTATGGCTTACACGGTTTTTACAACAAGCGCCACCTGTGACCATGAACGTCACAGCATATTTGAGTTTAATTTTGGTCAGGATGGGATTTACAGGGCGAGCTGCGGACATCGCCAAATTATTGGCCTGTGCCAGTTGCCATTGGATGCAGCTTGATTCAGTCGGATTAGATCCTGCTTTAAGTCGCTGTCTGGAAGAAAAGACAAACACCTGTGGCTTGAGTTTTGAATCTTTTCAACAATATCTGAATCCAGTACAGTCATCTCAACATGTAGCACTGGATAAACTGGCGCTTGCTCGATTCCCTGAAACGATCAGCACAAATGGTTCTGTGATATCTGCTTCAACACCGACTCCCCTCAATCAAGAGTCCATAGCAAGTCTCAAGCAACTGCATAAACATTTGCTGAAAACTCTACGTTTCAATAAAGATGCGCTGACCGCACTCATCGACGATATCCAACACCAGCACTTACAATTCCTTGAGCCTGCGAAACGCATTTGCTTATGGCTGATCAGTCTGTTGCAACCGAATACCGCGCAAGTTCAACAGTTGAGTGGATTGTTCGGTCTAGACACTGCAGCCTGGCTGAAATATCTCAGCTATCAACAGCACTTAAAGAAAAGCTCGGTCTATAGTTACTATGCCAAATTTGCAGAAGCGTGGTTATTTCACAGTTATCCTTATACTGAAGACCCTGATTTCAACATTCATCTGGAGGATGTATACAGCAAAATCTTGGCAGAGGAACAAAAGTCTTCAGATCAAAAACTCGCAATTTTAAAAAGATTTCATTATTTTCAAAAAATGTTATTTCAAGCAGATGATTTTCCTGTGTACATGGATCTACAGGCAGCCGCTCATCCACGTACTAGAATTCTCTCTTCTCACAGCCTTTGCGCTGTACTTGATCTGCTGCCTCGTTATGCCATGAGTAGTCAACTCAATCCACATGATGCCGAGATGCTCAAGCTCATTTTTATCTTGGCCTTTCGTACCGGCATGCGTATCAATGAGATTTTAGGACTTCGGGTCAAAGATGTTGAAGGACCTGCCTGTACCTCAATTTGGATCAGGCCTTACCGTAGCAAGCAACATGAGCACACTTTAAAAACAGAGAGTGCTGAACGTAATCTTCCACTCCACATCCTACTCATGCCCAATGAACATGCTGCATTTAGCCGCTATTGCTCATCCAAACGCATCAGTGCAGCTAAAGATGACTTTCTCTTTAGCTTATGGAATCGCTCCGAACGTACCCCTGCCCATGTCGTCAGTCAGGTCTTCTCCCATCTGATCAAGACCGTCTTGCCACATGGGGACTATTCTTTTCACACGCTGCGCCATACTGCCGCGAATCATCTCGCCTTGATCTTAACCATGCCCTATAACATGGTCAAAGTGTTTACTGATTACACTGAAGCAGATTACCAACGTATTCGTAGTCATCTCTTACGTTCCAGTACAGCGCAAGATGTTTGGTACAGCCTCGCGCATGTGCTGGGGCATATCACCCCGAAAGAGACCTTTAAAAGTTATCTGCATTTAACCTTTATGATGGCAGGTTATCGTCTCGCTCAATATGATCCACCCATCCCATATAGCACCATCAAAACCATCTGCTCTGATCTCGTGCTGCAAGCCACATCCAAAGACATCCATTTAAGTCAGCTCAGCGCACAACTTAGGCTAAAATTAACCACGCAAGCTTTGAGAAAAAATAACACGGTACGACATCGCCACAAAGCAGCCACGATAGCAAATCAGCAAACAAATGATCTGTGTCATGAGCACTATTACCCGGGAACTACACAATCGAGGATCTCCATGTCTATGGCTGTGCAAGTGATCCGACATTGTGAACGCTTTCATGATATCGACTACATTGCCAATAAGCTCAACTTACCTACGTCATTGATAGAACAATGCAAAGCCAATCTCTGTAAATTACAGACAATTCAGAATCAAAAAGGGAAACCACGCTTCATACGTGATCCCGACAAAAGCCAGCGGGTTTTACCCTGCCTAGAAACCTCTGAAGAAAAATCACTTATATATGATTTTTGTAAACGGCTTTCAGATTATTCCAAAGATGATCCGAGGTTCTTCCAAGCGTTAAAAATATTTATTCAGAAAAATAATAGGACTGAATCAGGATTAGTATTTTTTCTTAAGGACATTGATCAATTAGAGGCCTTTTTAGCAGTATTTTATCCGCTCTTCCCAGCGCGATATTGGGCATGTGATCTACCAAATACAGTCAGCGTGCAGTATTTAGAAAACTTTCAGTGGTTAAATCAAATCGAATCTTGCAATAAAATACCCGGAAAATTTAAAAAATCTTTCCGTATTTATTTAAAATCTCAAAAAACCAATAAATCACTCAGTTTTCTTAAGTACATCATTATTATATTAATCATATTTAATCCCAAAGTACTTAATAGACTACAATCTCTTTAAACTTCAGTTACATATTTAGCTTGAAACAGCATTTTCTATAGACTACAAACATAGTTATCCAATAACAAAAAAAGGTGCCCAATATGTACCATATGTTAATTCTGAAGTTTTTAAGCATGCTTCTTCCTGTGCATCAAATCCCAAATGATTATAATATTGGGATTCACCTTGGTGATGATGGTACGCATAGTAATCATAGAGCGATCTATTTATGGTTAGAAACATTATTAGAGAAAGACCCGAATATTGATTTTGAAGAGGTAAACCGTACGTTTAGAGCGTGTTTACCTGAATACTTATTTAATTAATGAAAAGCCTCTGTAAACAGAGGCTTCTTTATTTATATATGAGATACGGAAGAAATTTGTTTTCTATACTTTTTCAATTTCTTAGGTTTTTTAGTTCTTTGGTATTTATTAGGATTATTGACATAATCAGCCCACCACTGAATAAGCTCAGCCGATTCTTCAAAGTGTATCGCTTTATCATATCGCCCTTTCACTCCTAGTTTACGATGGGATAAAGCTGCTTCGATGACCTGTGATTTCTCACTAAATGCTTCATTGAGTGCTGTACTCGCAAGATATCTCACACCATGCACAGTCATTCGACCTTTATACCCCATTTTTTTTAATGCTTCAGTAAAAGGGCCATCACTCATATAACGATCGATTCCATCACGTGATGGGAATAAATATGGTGACGGCTTTTGAACTTCTTTTAACTTTTGTAATAACTCTATTGCTTGTTTTGATAAATATACTCGATGTTCTTTACGATTTTTCATCTTTGAAGCTGGCTTAATCCAAATCCTTTTTTCTAAATCAAACTCCTCCCATTTTGCTTGTCTAAGTTCTCCATGACGTGGAAACTGTAGCAACATCAATTCCAAGCCAATACTAATGTTTTTAATTGGATAAGCACGTATATCATCTAAAAAGACCTTAACTTCGCTTAATTTGATGTGCTTGTAACTTTCATTTTTATGCTTACCTAAAAAGCGTTTAATATTTTTAACAGGATTTTCATTGTAATCACAATATATTGAAGCCCAATCATAAGCTTCAGAAACATAAGAAAAAAGTTTACGCATTTGTGTCGGAATTTTTAATTCATTTACCAAGGATTGGAAATATTCACACCATTCTTTACTCGTAATATCTCTAAAATCACGTTGACCAAATGTTGAATAAATATGCTTCTGAATCGATTTGATCGCTTTATCATACGTCTTTTCAGTCCATAGCCTTTTCTTGTTTGGAAGCCAATTTTCCATCAGCGAAATAAGCATATATTTTTTGTCTTTAACATCTTTCTTATTGGACGCATCGACTTTTTTAAGCTCTGATAGAAATTTTTCTAGCTTTTCAATCGCTTGGCTAAGATTAACCATAGGAAATGTTCCAATACTTTTCAAACTCCATTTTCCTTTTATGTTCTTATATTTGACTTGCCAATATTTGTTTCCGTTGCTTTTAACTAAAAAGTAAAGTCGCTCTTCAACAGTCACCCGATAATCTTTAGCCTCAGATTCAAGAGACATTAGTACTTTGTCATTTATATTTCTTATTTTGTTAAAGTTTTGCCTTTTCATGTGATTACTCACGTGCTTTAAATTACCCCGAGAAATATCACAAGAAAAAAAATGTCATCTCCAAACATATAAAACGAAGAAAAAAATGCTAAATTTTTTTCATTAGGCCCTTAACTGGTTCAAATAGTCTGCCCACCACTGCATTAGCACACGGCGCTCATCTAAATGCTGTGATTTATCATAGACACCCTTCACGCCCTTTTTCTTATGAGCCAGACAAACTTCAATGACCTGTTCCTTATCACTGAATCGATCATTCATCGTGGTACTTGCCAAATGTCGGAACCCATGGGGATTCTGCTTTCCTTCATAACCTAGACGGTTTAAAGCTAAGTTAAAGGTCATATCACTAATAGTTTTGTGTACTGATAGGCGGCTTGGAAACAAAAACTCAGATTCGGGCTGAATCTCCTTGAGTTCTTTTAGAAGTGTGATCGCTTGAGCAAGCAAAGGTACTTGATGCTCCAGACGAGTTTTAGTCGTTGCAGCGGGTTTGCTCCACAATGCGTTCTTAAGATCGAACTGTTCCCACTTAGCACACCTTAATTCACCAGGGCGTGGAAAAAGCAGAATCATTAACTCTAAACCAATTCCAATAGCACGTTTTTTATTGTCGCGGATTCTTTGCAATAAAACTGGAAGATCTTCAATACTAATAAAATTCATATTTCCTGATTGATATGTATCTAAATGCTTAGTGATACCTTCCAGCGGGTTGGAACTAATTTTTCCTTGAAATTTTGCCCAGTCATAACAGCCTCGAACATAGGACACCAGTTTCTCAATTTGTGTATGAATGCCTAAATTACGCTGTAAGCCCTGAAAGAAATCAAACCACTCTTTCGCACTAATATCGGTATAACTACGCTTTCCAAAGCTTGGGATGATATGTTTATAGATCGATTTCTCTGCTTTCGTATATGTTGCTTCTCCCCATTTCGTTGACTTTGTATCTAGCCAATCCCGCATGAGATTCTGAAAATACAAACTCTCTAGTTCTCTTTTCTCATTCAGCAATATTTTCTTTGGTTTTAATTCTTCGCCTTTTGACAAAGCTACATTATATTCCTGTGCTTTTTGACGAGCGAGTTTTGCACTGACTTTAGGGTATGCGCCAACGCCGATCCATGCCCATTTCCCTTCAGCATTTTTATAGCGAAATTGCCAGTTTTTTACACCAGACCTCTTCACTAGAAAATATAAACCCGCGCCGTCGAGTTCACGGTAGTCTCTGTCCTCAGGTATTAAAGTAGCGAGAACTTTCTCGCTGAGTGGTCGTTTCTTTATATCTTTGCGGAACATATCTATTACCGTGTATCACCGAGTTAGATTATTAGACAGTGATACACGTAGTGATACAAGCTAGCGTCAGTTTTGGAGAAACATACCAAACTACCAAAAACAAAAAAACCTCCTAAATCGTTGAATTTAGAAGGTTTTCTGTTCTATACAACCCTATAGAAAGCTGTATAAAAAATAATCTTGGTAGGTATATCCAGACTCGAACTGGAGACCTCTACGATGTCAACGTAGTATCTTTATAGCAAAAACAATAGCTTTGGATCAGTAGGGTGTATAAAAACTAAAACAGAATTTTAAAGGAGTTGAAACAGATGAATCAATTTAAACCGGCACTGATCTTGGGTGTCCTGATTGCTTTGGGGATGATAATTTCAGG
>NZ_VPEU01000049.1:0-15396 GCF_013416975.1 Acinetobacter sp. YH18001
AAAAGCTTACATTACTTGCATAATTGGCAGATCAACGATCAGTTCTCGACCAATCTGGAATATAACTACGCCTCAGACAAAGATTACTTTGCCGACCTGGACAATAACCCGAACTCAAAAACTGACTAAACACATTATACTTGTGTGTTTGTGCAGCAATGTTATCTGCTTGTGGAGAATCGTCCTCTAACAACACTAACAATAATAATGCTGTAGAACCTGAAAGCTCTATAACTCAAAAGCTTTTTAGTTTTATTACTTCAGATTCTGATTATCCAGAACCAGTTAAAGACACTTTCAGTTCCAATACTTTAGGTTTTTTTGATATTAATGCTGAAGGCAGTACACGTACTATTCGTAATGACTTGACTGGTAATTTTGCCGCAATGGTCCAGTTCGCGCAGAACCACACTGTAGATCCTAAAGGGAATGATACAAAGCAGATGCCGCGTCTGACCACTGAAAAAGATGCCTTGCTTTTAGTCACGCCTACAGCCGCTATGGGTGATGTTCAGCAATTAAATGCTGAAATCTACCTGAATAGCCGACTTGTACGCCGTATAGCTTTACAAGAGCCATCTCAAATTCCAGCTGCAGACCAAACAAATAATGACAATCGTCCACGAGTTCAATACTCCAAACGGGCTTGGACAGCTACATTAAATTGGGATGAGATCAAACCCGGTTTAAATATCCGTATTGTTGATCCTAATTCCCGTAAAAATGGCCGTTTGGCAGCAGACGATATTGATTTTGCTGCACCAGGCGAATTGGTGGTGCAATCCATTCGTCTAGGACTGCTTTCTCAACCACCAACAGGCAATTATTTATTCTTAAATCAGCCTGAGCAGGCGGGTGCCGACTACTTGCAAACCATCCCTGCTGCAAAAATTACAGTCAGCAAATACGACGACATGATTTTAGACAAAGTCATGGTCGCAAACGGTAAAATTTACGATACTGTCAGTGAGACTGAAGGTGGTGTTTATGCAGGTGACATGCGTGAAAATACAGCTAAATCAACATTCAGCACAGGAATCAACCTTGCAAACTGGGGTATTACCAGTGCTGGAATGGCTAGCCAACAACAACCGCAACTGACACAAAGTGTGGTCATTCATCATGCCCGCGGAAACTATAAAAATGGTTACCAAACTCATGGCTTAAGTGGGGGTAATGGTATTTTGACCCTGATTGATTCAGTAGGAAATGAGTTCAGCCATGAGATCGGTCACCATTATGGCTTGGGGCATTATCCTGGACAGAATGGTGATAACTACTTTTGGGCATCCCATCATAGTGACAGTGGCTGGGGTTATATTTCATATCGTAAACGTATGCGCAGTAATATTAACTGGAATGTGAGCAATGTGGATAATCGCCTGAATGGAACTCCACTATTCGATCAACAATATGTATATGCGCCTGATTCTATGGCCGGTGGCAACTTTTCCAGTTCACTATCACGTTATACTCACTACACAGGTTATAGTACTTATCATAAGATTCAGCCTGCTTTTGGCAAACCTGTCTGGGATGCCAACTCTCCAACAGGCTATAAACAATGGAATCCCTCTACCCGTCAAATGGAAGTAATTCAGCCCAAAGTACCAAACTCAAATCAGGTCTGGTATAACAGCGCCGACGGTAATTACTTAAAACCGGAAAAATCTGGTGTTCCCATATTTACAATTCTGGGAGGTTATGACCCGGTTGCTAAGGTGGGCTTAATCTATCCTGCAGCCCGTGGAAACTGGGGTAATGTATTTAATCTCCCACAAGCAAATACCAGTTTAAATACTGCAAGCTGTTGGGTGAATGTGAAATTTGTGAATAAAGCTGACGAAAATATTGCGCTTGCACCCACACGTATGGGGAGTAATGCCAATAAATTCCACATCAATCTAGCACAAAGTGATTATCCAAAACACGTTGATTTATACTGTAACGATGAAGACAAGCAAGCAGTTAAGCTTTCATCAATTGATATTCCTATCTATGCTACACCGTTACCTTCTGCTGTGACTTTAGGTAAGGAACAAGGTTATACAGCTTTACGTAAAGTTGAGTTACCAGAACTTGAGCAAGCCTTGCTGAATAACCAGGGTAAAACGATTGCAACATTGTCAAGCCATCATAAAGTTTTATACGATACATACCACGGTAACAAAAACGAATTTTCTCCTGCCGCACTTGCAGAACTTGTACGTTATGAACAACAAGAAAACTTGTTATACCGTTTAAATCGATGGATTAATGTATATCGTAATGATTTACGCTCTGTTCCAGCAGCGAACGATGCTTTAAAGAACTTCGTTACAGAATTAGGACTGCCAGCAACAAATCCAATGCAAGATGCAAGTATGTTAATCATGCCAAATATGAGAGGTTCTTGCTTAAAAGCTGAAATTGCCGCAGGTGCAACACAACCGACTTTATTTATGAGTGGTAGAAATGGCTGTACAGGTGAAACATCAACGCTTTGGGCATATGACGCGATGGGCAAAATCCATAGTGCAGGATATCCAGGCTATTGTCTCGCTGGCGCAACACTGACGCTGTGTAATAATAATCAGGCGAACCAAGCATGGGCAGCACTGGCATCCGGTTCAACACAACAGTTCCGTACTGGCAGTAATAGCTGTCTAGATCTCCACGGTGGTCGAGCTCCTGCCGATGACGGTCGAGGAACATTAACTACTTATAGCTGTAACAGCGCAAGCAATCAAAAATGGACACCAATTCCACAAAGCCAAAACTTTGTTTTAGCTGCGTCGAGTAGCCAGAATTTACCAATTCTTGTCAATACACTTCGTACTAATTAAATTGTGGTTTCTATAACCAGTGACAAAAAAGACCACTCAGTTAGAGTGGTCTTTTTTCATGGCGCGCTACATAAAAAAAACCCACTCAATCGGAGTGGGTTTTTTCAGAATATGGTGGCTATGACGAGACTTGAACTTGTGACCCCCGCATTATGAGTGCGGTGCTCTAACCAACTGAGCTACATAGCCTTAAACTGTGCGCGCATTATGAGATTTTCTTTAAAGAGCGTCAACCCCATAATGCACTGTTTGATCAAAATTTGTTGAAGTGAGCCGATAAGCCGGGTTCTGTCGTGAACGATCATTCCTCTAGGCGCACAATCACTCATGCGCTCAAGCGACCTACCCGAATCCAGCATGGGCCATGCCTAATGGATTCCTATTTGGTCTTGCTTCCGGTGGGGTTTACCTCGCCATGAACTGTTACCAGCCATGCGGTGCGCTCTTACCGCACCCTTTCACCCTTACCTCCGATTCCGATTGCTCGAAAACATAATGAAGGCGGTCTTCTCTCTGCTGCACTTGCCGTCGGTTTACACCGCCCAGGCGTTACCTGGCACCTTGCCCTATGAAGCCCGGACTTTCCTCCCCTGCTTCAATCACGGAGATCTCCACAGCAGCGATCGTCTGGCTCACTTCGAGCGGCATAGTACCAAATATCGAGACTAATTGCTTGATGTTTTTTGAGCAGTCAGTTTTTCATACTTGGCTTGCAGCTGCTCCTGCGTTTCCGCATGGTTCGGATCCAGTGGAATACAATCCACCGGACAGAACAGCTGACATTGCGGTTGATCATGATGTCCGACGCACTCTGTACATAAATCTGGATGAATCTCATAAATGAGTTCACCCATATAAATGGCCTCATTCGGGCATACAGGTTCACAGACATCACAATTAATACATTCATCGGTGATATATAAAGACACGCTACCAACCTTGTTGAAGTTTACGCTCGAAGGCAGCAACCACGTTTGGTGGTACAAACTTGGTCACATCACCTCTTAATCGAGCAATTTCACGCACCAAAGTGGATGAAATAAAAGAATATTGCTCTGAAGGAGTTAAAAATACCGCTTCAAAGTGGGAGTCAAGCTGACGGTTCATATTGGCCAGCTGAAATTCATACTCAAAATCGGACACTGCACGCAAACCACGCAGTACAGCCGTCGCTTTTTGTTCACGAAAGAAATTGACCAGCAAACCATCAAAACCTACAAATTCAACATTGTCCAAATGACTCAATGACTCTTTTGCCAGGGCAACACGCTCTTCCAGACTAAATACCGGATTTTTATGATGACCGATGGCAATCGCCACAACGACCTCATCAAACATTCGCGCTGCGCGGGTTACCAAATCAATATGTCCATTGGTAATTGGATCAAAAGTCCCCGGATAAATCACACGAGTTTTAGACATCCATTTGTACTCTGTTTGTTATGTAGAATCTTATTTTAGCAAAAACTTGTTTTTTTGGTGAATAATCCTCATTAATTTAAAAAACTTCACCTTATTTCTAGTTGCGGTACAATAGCAGCACGTTTGGAAGTATCAGATTATGGCGAAAGCATCTATTGTAGTAAAAAAAAATAATGGCGGTACCATTGCACTGAATAAACGTGCCCGCCACGATTATTTTATTGAAGAGAAATTTGAAGCGGGGCTGTCATTAAAGGGCTGGGAAGTCAAATCAATGCGTGCCGGTCGTATGACCATTGTAGAAAGCTATATTACCTTTAAAAATGGTGAAGCTTTCCTGTTTGGTGCGCAAGTTCAGCCTTTGCTGAGTGCTTCAACACACGTGGTGCCTGAAGCGACCCGTACCCGAAAACTGTTGTTGAATCGCCGTGAAATTGAAAAGCTGATGGGCGCGATTAACCAGAAAGGTTATTCCTGCGTGCCACTGGCCTGTTACTGGAAAGGCCCACATGCCAAGCTGGAAATTGCACTGGTCAAAGGTAAGCAGCTCCATGACAAACGTGCCACTGAAAAAGACCGTGACTGGCAACGTGATAAAGCGCGAATTTTCCATAAATAATGGATCAATACTTGAATATAAAAACCTCCAGCATGTGGAGGTTTTTTTATCACTGACTAAGCTGGATGATTTAAGCGCGCCAGTGTCAAAGCAATATATTCGCCAAACCAGAGCGCGGTTTTTAAATCCCCTTCAGGTGGGGTGACTTCTACCGGTGCATTGTCCGACTGGGTCATCAACCCCAAAAAGCTCGACATACGATTCAGATCAGTCACGGCACGACCTGTCGGCATCAAGGGCAAACCGCTCCACAACATACCATGCTGCATCGCAAACAGGTTGATTTGCTGCAACACTGCCAGTTTGTCGCCACTAAGTCCGCCACCATTGGTAAAAGCTGCTGCCAGTTTGCCCTGCCAGCTACGCGCCAGCCAGCGCTTGGATGACTGCTCCATAAACAGCTTCATGGCAGAGGTCAGGCTTCCCATATAGGTCGGACAACCAAAGACAATCGCATCTGCGGCATCTAGCACATCCCAATCAATATGTTCGACATTCATCATATGCACCTGAACACCGGTTTCCCGTGCACCATCGGCAATAAAATTTGCCACTTTAGCCGTGTGTCCATAAGGACTGTGATAAACAATCGCAACAGATTTGGAAGATAGGGACATAATGCTCAAAAGCCAAAAAATTCAGTTAAGTTTAACATTTTCATGCCATAAACACGAATGTCGCCATACGACCCGTTTTAGGCTCACGGCGATAAGAAAAATATTCATCCGCCTGACGATAAGAACACTGATCCCCGCCCAATACGGTATGTATCCCATGTTGTCGCAAGATATAACGCGCAATCGCATACAGGTCGGCATAATATTTACCCGCCTGCTCGCCCACCTGAAATGCACTGTCCAGTTCAGGATATTTACTGCAAAAAGCCACTTTCACCTCAGTGCCAATTTCAAAACAGGGCTGACTGATGGCTGCACCAAGCCAGGCCCAGGTCGGCGGAGTCTGCATGGCCGCAATGGTATTTTCGATAATACCACCGGCCAGACCACGCCAACCGGCATGCAAATTGGCAACTTCCGTACCATCGGCATTACCTAACACCACCGGCAAACAGTCTGCGGTCATCATCATCAAAGCATGCGCTTTGCGCTGCGTCACCAGACCATCGCCGACCAATGCCTCAAAAGTTATCTGTTCATTAATGCTATGACAGATGGTGCTATGGGTCTGTGTCATCCAGGTAATTTTATCTACGCCAAAGGCAGCGAAATCTTGCAATAAAGCCATACGATGCTGTTGTACCCGCTGCGCATCATCCTGCACATGCAAGGCCAGATTAAAACCTGCAAGCTCAGGCTGCGTGGATGGCTGTACTTTCGCATGATGAACGCGGGTCTGACCCACATACACACCTTGTGGAAGTCCTGGTACAAATTGCATCTCGATTCCTTGCTTTGACGCGAGCTAAATAAAAAAATTAATAGGCTTTGTTTTCGGTGCGCAGCACTTCAATCAGATTGGCAAAATCTTCCGGCCACGGCGCTTCAAAGGTCATTTCTTCTTTGCTACGCGGATGGGTCAGACCAAGTTTTGCTGCATGCAAGGCCTGACGTTTAAAGCCACGTAAAGTATCATCTAATAATTGTGATGCACCTGCCGGCATACGTACACGCGGCATATACACCTGATCACCAATCAGGCCAAAGCCGATATAGCTAAAATGCACACGAATCTGGTGGGTACGTCCGGTTTCCAGACGGGCTTGAACACGGGTGAAATGCTGGAAACGCTCTTTGACGTTGTAATGCGTCACGGCATCTTTACCGCCTGGAAGTACAGTCATTTTCACACGATCTACCGGATGGCGTTTGATCGGTTCGTCAATGGTACCGCCGGCAATAATATTGCCGTAAACCACCAGATCATACAGGCGATATACTGATTTTTTCTCAAGCTGTTTGCTAAGAGAGAACTGTGCTTCCAGATTTTTCGCGACGACCAACAGACCACTGGTGTCTTTATCAATACGGTGTACCAGACCGGCACGTGCCAGTTCAGCCGATTTTGGATAATGATGTAACAAAGCATTCACCAAAGTACCCGATGTATTGCCTGCGCCCGGATGCACAACCATGCCGACAGCTTTGTTAATGACGATAATGTCATCATCTTCATAGATGATGTCCAGTGGAATATCTTCCGGCAGGCTGCGCGTTTGCGCTTCAAGCTCGACATTTAAGGTCAGGATTTCAAAACCATCACTTTTAAATTTCGGCTTGACCGGCTGACCATTCACCAATAAATTGCCATCTTTGATCCATTGCTTTAATTTTTCTCGGGAAAAATCGCTCCAGACCATCGCGGCAATCTGGTCGATCCGTTGCCCGATATAAGTTTCATCCAGTTGAAATTGCAACGATAAACGTGTTGCAGTTGCTTCTGAAGTATGGTTATCTGCATCCTCAGAATCTTCAAGTAAATTGAAATCAGTATCAGGGATATTAGAATTGGAAGATTGTGCTTGACTCATTTGCTCATTCAGACAAAAGTGGTTTAATAGTGCAATTGTAGCTCATTGCCCGTATTAACAGAGGAATTTTTATGTCGCTACCACATTATAAAATGACAATGCTTGCCCTCACGATTGGCATTGCATCGGCAATGGTAGGCTGTAGCAGTAATCCCAAAAAAGAAGTCATGGATAAAGGTCCGGAATCTAGCGAACAGGTTTATATTCAAAAAGCACAGAAAGCGCTAGATCGTAATCAATATACCGATGCAGCAAAACAGTTAGAAGCGCTGGAAACGTATTTTCCGACCAGTCAGTATGCCCCGCAAGCGCAGCTTGAACTGTTGTATGTGAAATTCCAGCAAAAAGATTATGAAGGTGCGGTTGCACTGGCAGAGCGTTTTATCCGTCTGAATCCGCAACATCCAAATGTCGACTATGCCTACTATGTACGCGGTGTCGCCAATATGGAACAGAATTATAACGGCCTGCTGCGTTATACCTCGCTGAAACAGTCGCATCGTGATGTCAGCTATCTGAAAGTGGCTTATCAGAATTTTGTCGATTTCATTCGCCGCTATCCGTCTAGCACCTATGCGGTCGATGCAGCGCAGCGCATGAAATTTATCGGTCAGGAACTGGCTGAGCATGAAATGAATGCGGCACGCTTTAATTTAAAACGTAAAGCCTATCTGGCTGCGGTTGAACGTGCACAATGGGTGGTGGAACATTATCCACAAACCCCTCAGATTCCAGAAGCACTGGCAACGATTGCCTATGGCTATGATCAACTGGGTGATAAAGCAACCTCTCAGCAATATGTTGATGTGTTAAAGCTGAATTATCCAAATCTGGTGAAATCTGATGGTACGGTCAACTTGCGTGCAGCACGTAGCGAAAGCAGTTTCTTTAACCGTGCCACACTGGGTATTTTTGGTAAAGAAGCCAAGACGGTGACTGACAACAATGCAGAGTCGGATGCGCCAGAAACTGAAAAGCGCAGCCTGACCAATCGTGTATCTTTTGGTTTGCTTGATCGTCCTAAAAATACCGAAGCAGAGCAACCTGAACCGACTGCCGAATAAGCCGACTGTCACAGGTGCATTTTCTTTAAGGGCAAGGTATCATACTTGCCCTTTTGCTTTGTCCCGGCCAGGCTTGAACAAATCGTGCAAAAGGTATACAAAGGAAGTTAAAAAGAATTGACCTGAATCAGTTGAATCCTATTGATTCAATCACTTAAACCTTAGATACGCAGCACGAGAAGCTCAGCAGATTATGGCAATTCCTCAACATACGATTGATCAGATTCTCGATCGCACCGATATTGTCGATGTGATTGGTCAATTCGTGAAACTGAAAAAAACTGGCCGTACCTATTCGGGCTGCTGTCCTTTCCATCAGGAAAAATCGCCCTCTTTTCACGTCTATCGTGACAAACAATATTTTCACTGTTTTGGCTGTCAGGCCAATGGCAACGCCATCCGTTTTTTAATGGACATTGGTAGCCGTAATTTCGTCGAAGTGATGAAAGACCTGTCCAGTCAGACCGGCATTGAACTGCCAAAAGACAATACTGATTCCAATAAATTAAAATACAAACGGGAAGCAGCCAAACCGAAAATAGTCGCTACGACCAAAGTTGAGAATACGCAAGCTCCGCAACGCCCAGCACAAGAATATTCTGTGTCGGATGCTTCTTTTGATCCATTTGCAGAGTTTCAGGCCTCCGAACAGGATTTCTACGGCGACCCTTTTGCTGCTTTTGAACACATGCCAATGGCCGAAGTTCAGCAAGACGGCAACTTATACGACCTGCTGGAAAATATTGCGCAGTTCTATGAACGCCAGTTACCCAACAGTTCCAGTGCACAGCAATATTTCAAGCAACGTGGCCTGACTGCAGAAACCATTGCCTATTGGCGCTTAGGTTATGCACCTGAAGACTGGCAACATCTGGAAAAAGCCTTTCCTCAGGATATTGAAGGCCTGAAACTACTGGGGCTGATTCGTACCAGCGACAGTGGCCGTGATTTTGATCTATTGCGTGAACGGGTAATTTTCCCGATTCGTGATACCAAGGGTCGTGTGGTCGGCTTTGGTGGCCGTGCGCTCAATGACGAGATCAAGCCCAAATACATCAACTCGCCAGACTCTGAAGTTTTCCATAAGAACCAGTTGCTTTATGGGCTGTATGAAGGCAGAAAGCAGAAAGCCCAGGAATGGCTGATGGTCGAAGGCTATATGGATGTGATTGCATTGCAGCAATACGGCATTCATGGCGCAGTCGCGACACTGGGGACTGCCAGTAATACCGACCATCTGAACATTCTGTTTAAGCAGAACAACCGGATTACCATTGCCTTTGATGGCGATGCTGCCGGTCAAAAAGCCGCACGCCGAACGCTGGACATTGCCCTGCCATTACTCAGTGATGGCCGTGAGCTGAAATTCTTTGTTTTGCCTGCTGACCATGACCCGGACTCCTTGATCCGCCGTGAAGGCATCGAAAACTTTAGACGCTTGCTGGATCAGGCGCCGCTGATGTCGGACTTCGTGTTTGCCCATCTGACCCAAAATCAGGACATCACTACCCCTGAAGGTAAAAGTCAGGTCATGGGTGAACTGAAAAATCTGACCGAATTATTGCCTAAACATGGCTCATTCCGCTATTTGCTGCAGCAATTTTTCCGCGAAAAACTGGGCTTTAACCGTAAATGGCAACCCAAGGTTAATACCGATGCATCCTTAAGTTTTAGCACCAAAATTGATGCTGAAGAATATGTGATTGCAATTTTGATGAATCATCCCTATTTGTATATTCATTTTGAACCACTGCGTGCGCTGGTATCTGAAGATCAGCTGCTGTTTAAAATCCTAAATATTCTGAATGTGATTTTTGATGACCTGCCGGATGATCCTGAACTCTCGATCTATTATGTTTTAGGTGCCTGTGCAGTACATCATCATGAATTACAGCATATTCTACAACATGCCAATGTGAGCGATTATACCTCTTCGCCTGAACAGGCCGACAAACTGGCGGCAGACTTCTCGACCAAGCTGCAATATCAGTGTCTGAAAAACAAGATAAAATCGAAAAAATTTAGCAGCATTGCAGAAATGAAGAATCTGAAAATGCAGATTTACGAAATTGATAAAAAACGCTCCATGACCTTATTGGACGATTAACAGTTTTAAATCGCTTCAAATAAAAATAAGGCGTTTATCTCTAAACGCCGTTCTTCAAAATAGCTATTGTTAAAGAGCTCGCTAATGTTTGGTCTTGCGGCGTGTATCAACTACCTCTTGCAAGGTATCGCGCATCATTTCAAAACAGCTTGGATCTTCCGCCTTGGCCGCCTCACGCAGCACAATAGAAGTCGGATGTAAGAGTTTCTGTGTCAGGCGGTGCGAAAACTCAGCCATAACCATTTCTGCTTTTTCACCCTGGGCAATACGTTGCAGCGCCAATGCCAGTTCTTCCTGCCGCAACTCTTCACCATGGTCACGATAAGCATGAATGGTGGCCCCGGCCTGCTTGACCTTTTGCTGGGTCATCAGTTCTGTTGCGAGCTGATTCACCATAACTTCGGCTTCAACCGCAGCCTGACGACGATGCGCCAGATTTTCCTCAATCACGCTTTGCAGATCATCGACGCCATACAGATATACCCCATCAAGTTTTTCAACTTTAGGATCGATATCACGTGGCACGGCCAGATCGACTAACAACATTTGCTGATAACGGCGTTTTTTCAGTGCCGCTTTGATATCTGCAAAATGAATCACCTGATGCAGACTGCCGGTACAACTGGAAATCACATCGGCGCGATGCAGATTGTCTGCCAGCTGGTCAAAGTCAATAATTTCTACTTCTACCCGATGCGCAATTTCCTGCGCCAGAATGTCTGCACGTTCTCGGGTACGGTTACAGATAATAATCTTGCCCACACCCATTTCTGCGAGATGCTTGGCGACCAGACTGTTCATCTCCCCGGCTGCTACCACCATAATGGTGAGCTTGTCTGGATGACTAAATACCTGTAGGGCCAACTGTGCAACCGCATAGCCCATCGATACCGCATGACTGCCGACAGCAGTCTCGGAACGAACCCGTTTGGCCGCATAAAAGGCATATTCAAAAATTCGGTTTAAACTGCGTGACACCGTCTGGGAGTCTTTGGCAAGAGAAAGTGCATTTTTGACTTGTCCCAGAATCTGCGGTTCACCCAGCATCAGTGAATCCAGACCACTGGCGACACGCATCAAGTGCGTCACGGCTTGGGCATTTTCATAACGATAGACATGATTTTGCAGTTGTTTGACATCCACCCCATTTTTTTGGGCGAGCCAGTTCAGCACCATGTCGACATTGTCAGACATCGCGTAAACTTCGGTTCGGTTACATGTAGACACCACCACCATGTCGTTTAATTCAGGGTGTTGGCTTTGCTCGGCAAGAATGGCACTTAACTTTTCAGGGTTAAACGCAACTTGTTCCCGCAGTTCTACAGAGGCAGTTTGATGGTTGACACCCAATGCAAAGAAAGACATATCAGGTCATCATTTCAATAAATTTATGCTATTGTGCAATATCGGTGTCATAAAAAGCATTACTTGGATCAAGAAAAATTGCGTCAAACAATCAGCCGTATCAACGGCCCTACAATTAAGCAATATTCTACCACATTCCTACTGGTGGGTAGCATGGCTTCAACTGCTCATCTTTATGCAGCGGAAGCAGTTTACCATGCAAATCAAAATTATGATGCCATAAAACAAAGTATGATGGCCGAGTTTGCCATTGCCGCACATGACATTCCGACTGCTTTGCACAACTATACGGTTCTGGCAATCAAGAGCAATTCCACCACGGTCAAGCAGCGTGCACTGAATGTTGCATTGGAACATGATGATTTACAGGCAGCCCTCGATATCTCGACCCACTGGGTGGTACAGGAGCCGCAGGATGTCCCCGCCTTATTTTATTTATCCCATATTGCCCTGAAAGCGCATGAGTATGAGCTGGCGGCAGAGACCTTAGAGAAAATCCTGCAAATTGATGACAGTGCCGATCTGGAAGAAATTCTCGCCGGGATTTCACCTGAAGGCACGGAAGACCGCAGCTATCTGATTCAGGCTTTAAGCACCACCAAAGCCAGAGACAATCCGTCTATTCTGGTGCTGGTGGCCGGTCTGGAAGCACAAAATGGTCAGCTGGAACAGGCTTTAAATACCATTAACCGTGCTCTAAAAAAACGTCCGAATGCGACTGGTTATATCCTGATGAAAGCCAATCTGCTGAATGCTCTCGGCGATCCAGAAGAAACCCTACAATGGTATGAAAAATCCAGCCGTAAACACCGTAACAATCTGGATGTGCGTCTGGCCGAAGTCAAATATCTGGTCAAGCTCAATGAATCGACTTTAGCGCTAAAAAAACTGCAGGATATTCTAAAAAAATGGCCAACGGCTGAAGAAGCCTTGTTTATTGCCGGACTGACCAGTATTGACTTGGAAGAATACGAGAAGGCCGAAAAACATCTGGTCGAACTGCGTTATTCTGCGCAATATCAAAATGAAGCCTATTATTATCTGGCAGTGAATGCTGAACGCAAACAGCACTATGAAACCGCCAAAGCCTATTATCGTCTGGTCGATGGCAGTCTGTACACCGTCTCGCGTCGTAACATGATCTCGATTTTTGCCCAGCAGGATAAGCTGCATGATGCGCTGCGTTTCTTGACTCAGGAACGGGTGAATTATCCGCAACATGCCAGCTTTTTATATCTGGCCCAGGCAGATATTTTAACGCGTATGCAGAATAAAAAAGCTGCGATCCGCCTGCTAGAAGAAGCCAGCAAAAACCTGCCGGATGATCCGGAACTGGTTTATGCACAAGTGCTATTGCTAGATCCACATCAGGATCGCAACAAGCTGGATGAATTGCTGGCAAATTTACTCAAGATTGAACCGAATAGTCCGACCTATCTGAATGCCTATGCCTATACCCTGGCAATGCAGAACCGGCGTCTGGAAGAAGCGCGCCGCTATGTCGAACAGGCACTGGAGTATGCACCGGAACAGGCTTCCATTCTGGATACCTATGGTTATATCTGTTATTTACAGAATGACTTTGCCACGGCTGCAGATGTGTTATACAAAGCGTATCAACTCAATCCAAGCGTGAAGATTGGGGTACGTTATGCGCGTTCGTTGTACATGAATGGTGATATACAACACTTCCATCAAGTATTACAACAATTACAACAAAACCATCCAAATGACCCCGAATTAAAACAACTTAATTCGCTATTGTTAGCACCACAAAACCAAACGAGTTAATTCTTTTATGCGCAATTTAAGCCAATTGGGCTGCTGTGCCTTTGCAGCAACTGCTTTATTCTTAACTGGCTGTCAGCAGATGATCAATCCGCAAACGCCAGTGACACCTTCTGTACAGGCAGATAATCAATTCCAGCTGCAAGGTAAAATTGGTGTGCGCACACCGCAACAGACCGGCAGTGCATTTTTTACCTGGGTACAACAGCAAGAAGAATTTGATATTGAGCTGAGTGGCATTTTAGGTGTGGGCAAAACCCAGATTTCCGGCACGCCCGGCCAAGTCACATTAAACAGTGCTAAAACAGGTGTGATTCAGGCGGCAAGTGCCGAAGAATTACTGCAACGCGCCACAGGCTGGCAAGCACCGATCAGCTATTTAGTGGACTGGGTACAGGCCCGCCCTGCGACAACGACTGCTAAATTGCAAAAAGATGATACACAGCGGATTAGCCAGATTATTGAACAGGGCTGGACGGTCGATCTCAATTACAATGCGCAGGCCAAAATGCCAAACCGCTTGATTTTAAAGCAGTCACTTGAAAATGGTGCGGAAAACCGTATTACAATGATCATTGAAAACCGTTAATTGACCTGATGTTAGCCCATGATGATTCGTGTTCCCTCGCCTGCTAAACTGAATTTGTTCTTACATATTACCGGTCGCCGTGAAAATGGCTATCACGAGCTGCAAAGTATTTTTCAGCTGATTGATCTGTATGACTGGCTGGAGTTTGAACAAACAGATGATCAACAGATCCAGATTGAAGGGCTGGCCTCAGTCGATCTGGAACAAAATTTAATCTATCGTGCGGTACAACTGTTGAAGCCCTATGCTCAAACACTGACCGGGCTAAAGATTCGTCTGGAAAAAAATATACCGATGGGTGCTGGACTCGGGGGCGGCTCGTCGAATGCAGCCACCACCCTGATTGTGCTGAACCAGCTCTGGCAGTGCGGTTTAAATATCGAGCAACTGGCAGATCTCGGAGTCAAGCTGGGTGCAGATGTACCGATATTTGTACATGGTCGAAATGCCTGGGCTGAAGGCATTGGCGAACACTTAACATTCATAGACTTAGATCAAAAACAATTCATTGTGTTAAAACCTGACTGTTTTATCAGCACTCAACTGCTTTTTTCGCAAAAAGCATTGACAAGAGACACGAAGAGCACTAAATTTTGCGCCTATCAGCAAACGCCATCTGATTTTGGAAATAACTTTGAGCCACTGGCTCGATCCTTATATCCTGAAGTCGATGAAGCGATGCAATATCTCGACCAGTTCGGTATTGCAAAACTTACAGGTACAGGTGCTTGTGTGTTTATTGAAGTCACTGAAAATCTGAATATCGAAGATATTCTTGCAAATGCACCATGTAAAGCTTACCTGGTCAACAGTTTACAAGAATCACCTTTAGTTCAGTTTAAAGTGTAGATAGGGGTATCGCCAAGTGGTAAGGCACCGGGTTTTGATCTCGGCATCCGTTGGTTCGAATCCAGCTACCCCTGCCATTTTCACCTGTAGATGTACTGTATTAGGGGTATCGCCAAGTGGTAAGGCACCGGGTTTTGATCTCGGCATCCGTTGGTTCGAATCCAGCTACCCCTGCCATCTTACAGTTCATACAAAGCAATGTTCCTAATGCAACAAATGTTTGCTATTGGTTCGGCTTTAGTTTCTACGCGTCTTGCAGCAGCTCAGGTAATGGCTGATC